>JBBACV010000049.1:0-7955 GCA_041656835.1 Acholeplasmataceae bacterium
TGTGTTTTTAAATAATTCATGTAACAAATACATATCAATAAATGAATTAACATCAGCATATAAACTAAAAGTATTAAAGTCTTTATTTAAGGCTGCCTCCATCGAAATTTTTACATAGTTTTTTATATATTCAACTTGACTTCTAAAAATTTCTTCACTAATACCTTCTTCATATATATCATCAGGATCTGGTCTTTTAACTGAAAATGGATGTTTATATCCATTTACTCTAAAGTAAAATAAACCTTCGCTCCCATCTTCTTCGGCGTAAGCATTATATTCAATTAAATATCCGGTATCTAAAACTCCATATTCTGCATTAACATTCACTCTAGATTCATCAACTCTGGTATGTTCAGCTAAAATATAGACACCACGATATTGGCCATTAATATATAGTTCTACCCAATTAGTTGAAGTAGCGTATTCAATATTTTTAAAGATATTATTAGCGAGACTAAATGCTAAAACATTTTTAGCAAGTGTTGGATCATAAAAATTAGCACCTGCTAATAATACCCAATGTTTAGACTTAGCCTCACCAAATAACGATTCTTTATTAAAGAATTTTAGTCGGTATCCTTTTTTAGGGCCAGAGCTATCCCAAGAGCCATGACCTCTTCCTTTAAATAAAGATGATACCGCGATTAAATTATCATCTTTAATATTACTAGTAATTGTTATTTGACTATCTAAATAGTTTTCTCGGTTAACATTATTAATATTAATGTTATTTTCTAAGTTAATAAACATTTTAGGAAGATTAGAAATAGAATTATATTCTATGTCTTCACTTAAATAAACGGCTTCTAAATTAATAGAATTATTAGGGATTTCTCCAAAGATATATGGTTTATTTTGATAAAACCATCCTATAAATACATGATTTTCAAGGAAAGGAATCTCTTTTGGTGCTTTAATATTTTTATCATTATCTATTATTAAAGGATCAATAATATCATTTGATAATCCTGTATCAAATGATATTATTAGTTTTTCTTCCCATTTAGCATCTAATAAAATATCTTCATCTATCATATATTCTAAATTAAATTCTGTATTGTTATATTCCCAATTTATAAAAAGGTAGGCTTTATTATTTTCATTATCAATTTTTTGATTAAGTTTTGGGAGATTAGATATTAATTCACCTTTAATAAACCCAAGTGGTTCTATTGGTTCATGAAAATCTCCTACTTCAAAATATATATAATATATTCTATTCCATGTAGCATTAATAACAATAGATTCATTAGGAAAAACATCTAATTCATAAACTTCACCATCTAATTCCCAATGCGAAAAACGGTAATTATCCTTTAAAGGATTTTCTAATGAATCAATTTTCATTCCAGGTTTGCCTTTTATATATTCTTGGTAAAATATAGAACTATTAGTATTGAAAGTAATTGTTACTTCATCGATCGGTGGCGGAATAATTTCTATTTCTAAATTACAAGAACTTAAATATAGTACTCCTAAAAATACTAATAGTATAACTATATATTTATATTTACTAATTAATCGTCCCATGAAAAACCCCCTAAACCTAAATTAATAAACAACTTTTGTTTGAAAAAAACTTATTAATTAAATAAATTTAATTGTTACCTTAATAATAACATACAAATGTAATATGCATTTTATTTACATATTACATATGTCTTGATATTCTATCTGGCGGCAAATTATCTAACTTGTTACTAAGTAGCACCAAGGAATCAATTAAATAAATTAAAACTAATATATGACTTGATATTCTAAATTAAACTAAGGATTTTTATGAAGTGTTTCAATCCTTAAAGATATCTCTTAAATTGATGGACTTATTAACATTATTTTAAAAGAACTAAATTATAAACCTTTATTATTATAAAGCATTTTTTATCCTTTATTTTTTAAAAAAATATAAAATAAATTATATTTGTAAAACTTATTCATAAAGGGGGAAGAAAATGGATAATTTTTTAAATAAGCTTTTAGACTTTTCAAAGTCAGTGGTAGGTTTAGTGGTAGTTGTTGTCGCAGTATTGGTGTTTTTAGACCCGGTTAATCTTTTAAACTTACGAGTTTTTGATTTAAGGGTTATTAGTTCTTTATTGGGGATGGTTATTTTATCATTTTTAATTATTTTTAGCCAATTAAAAGGAAATTCATTTATTAGTCACTTCTTAATTCTTTGGATATTTGGTTCAGCATTATCAGGATTTTTAGGTTCACTGTTTTCTTTATCAATTGGCATTAGCTTTTTAATGTCATTATTAAGAGTGGCATTTCTTTTATATGCAATTTTAGTTTTAGTTGCTAATTATTTATTTGATAAACCAACTAAAAATTTAGTTGATTTTAAAACGGTAGTACCATTAGGAGTTTTAGTGTTAGTAACCTTTATCTTAAATGGATTAGGTAGTGCTATTTTAACAGTGATACCTTTATTAGTTATTCTTTACTTTGGCGATAACTTTAAAGCCTATACTTATGCTTTATATATAGCACTACCAATAGTAATAAATGTTTTATACTATATCTTTGATGATTTTAAGGTTTTAAATAATTATTTAACTTTAGTAGGTTACGGATTAGTATTATTTTATTTAATTAAAGATTATATTCCAATGACTAAATCAATAAATTAAGTTATTTTTTTATAATTATTATTAAAAAGATATAAAATTATTTATATTCTAACAAGATTTTTTTATAATGTGGAATGACACAATTTTGACGCTCAAGACTGAAAATCTAATTGCATAATCAGTTATTTCTTTTAATTTTGCATACGGTAAGTTACTTATATTTAATTTACCACTAATGATTTTAAAAAGAATAGCTCCAATAAATGCATCTCCAGCGCCAGTGGTATCAATCGTATTTACCTTTATTCCTTGGTGGGAGTAAGATTCATTTTTTGTATAGGATGATGCCCCATCTTTGCTTCTTGTTATAAATAAGAGTTTATACGGATAGAGTTTTAGATTACATAATTCTTCCTTAATTTTTGTTTAAAGCTTTCGGAAACAGTTCCCATCCCTAAACCAGCTTTTATAGCCGCGTTTTTCCAGAAACGTTCAAATTTAAATTTATTATTTTTTCAAAATTTACATTTTTTAAAAATCTCTCCAAATGATTTAAACCTTTAATTACGAAAGCTATATTTAACTCTTGACTTAAAAAAATACTTATGTTATTATGAAATTAGTAAAGCGCTTTACTATTGGAGATATAAATTATGAAAATTTTTGTAGTTGGTAGCATTAATATGGATTTAGTAATAAATAGCAGCGTCGAACCTAAAAGTGGTGAGACCATTAAAGGAAATAGTTTTTTTATGAATCCAGGTGGTAAAGGAGCAAATCAAGCCTTTGCAGCATCATTAATGGGTGCAAATACTTATATGATAGGTACCGTGGGCATTCCTTTTGGTGACGAATTAATCAATAACCTTAAAAATAATAATGTAAATACAAAATTCGTGAATTTTAATAATAGTCTATCTAGTGGAGTGGCGGTTATATCGGTTGTTAATGGCGAAAATAAAATTATAATTGACGAAGGAGCAAACAATTCATTGTCAATTGAAAACATCAAAAATGCACTTAAAGAATCAAGGCCAAAGGATTTAATCGTTTTACAAAATGAAATTCCAATTGAAATTATTGAAGCAACTATTTTAATCGCTCATAAATTAAATCTTACTATACTTTATAATCCCGCACCTTCAGTGGAAGTAGATTTCGACTTATTTCAATACATTGATTTTTTCATTCCAAATCAACATGAAACTAAATTTTATACGGGTATTTATCCCAAAAATCATTTGGATGCTCAAAGAGCTGCTAATAAATTATTTGATTTAGGATTAAAAAAAGTTTTAATTACCATGGGCTTATATGGCTCCATATTATATGAAAAAGATAAAAACTATATTTTTATGCCGAGCGTAAAAACCAACATAATTGATACAACAGCTGCTGGTGATACCTATATTGGTGTTTTTGCTGCAATGCTCTCAAAAGGAAAGGACGTTAATGTTGCTATGAATTATGCAACTTATGCAGCCGCTTTATCTATCAGTAAAAAGGGAGCCCAGCAATCCATCCCCACCATAAAAGAGGTTGAAAGGTTTATCGAAAATGCTAAAAAATAAAATTACTATTAAAGATGTTGCTTTAGCTTGTGGAGTGTCACAAACTTCTGTATCTTTAGTTTTAAATAACCGAAAAAATAACATTTCGGAAAAAACCAAAAAATTAATAAAAAGTGTGGCGAATGAACTAGGTTATATACCTAATCATTCAGCTAGATCGTTAGCAACAAATAAAACCAATACAATCGGGATTGTAATCCCTGATTTATCAAACACATTTTTCGCTGAGGCTGTTAGAGTCATCCAAATTGAACTTCACAAGTACGGTTATGATAGTTTACTTTGTAATAGTGAAGAAAAATATGAAAATGATTTAAAATATATTAGATTGTTATCAAACAGAAATGTTGATGGGCTAATTTTTACTATGTCTGCTGAATCTATGATTTCTAAAAATCAAGAGAATATTAAAAAAATCTTAAAACAAATGACTATACCCTATATTTTGTTTGATAGATATTACAATGGTGATGACTCAAAAGTTTATGTTGATAATTTTCAAAGTGGTTTTGAAATGGTAGATTTTTTAATTAACCACGGTCACCAAAAAATTGGCTTTATAACAGGACCAATGAATTTGAATAGCTCTATCGGTAGACTCGAAGGTGCTAAAAAAGCATTTCATGACAATAACCTTATTTTTGATGACTCTTTAATATTTCACGGTAAATACGATGTTGATTCCGGCAGAGAAGGTGCAAAATATTTATTACATAAAGTAAGTTCTATTTTTGCTTTTAACGATTTAATGGCTCTTGGAGTTATAGATTATGCAAAACAAAATTCTTTTAACATCCCTAATGATGTTAGTTTAGCAGGATTTGACGATATTATATATTCTAGTATGCTAGACCCAAGTTTAACGACCATGAAACAACCAATCGAAAAAATGAGTAAAAAACTGTGTTCTTTACTAATTAAAAAAATAGAAAATCCAAATTACCATGAATCAATAAGTTTTAAAGCAAAACTAATAAAAAGAAGTAGTGTATTAAATAAAACGGAGAATAAATAAAATGAAAGTTACTTTTGTCGGAGCAGGAAGCACTGTGTTTGCTAAAAATATTTTAGGAGATCTAATTCTAATGGATGATCTAGGTGAATTTGAAATTGCTCTTTATGATATAGATTTCAACAGACTTGATGAGACTTATGTTATGCTAAACAAGATTAATCATAAATATAACGGTAAAGCTAAAATTACTAAATATCATAATCGTAAAGAAGCATTTAAAAACTCAACCTATATTATAAATGCTATTCAAGTTGGTGGATATGAACCATGTACTGTTTGGGATTTTGAAATTCCTAAAAAGTATGGCTTAAGACATACAATTGCTGATACCATGGGGGTTGGTGGCATTATGAGAGCTTTACGAACTATCCCAGTTTTAGATTCAATGGCTAAAGAGATTAAAGAAGTTGCACCTAATTCTTTATTTATTAACTTAACAAACCCTATGGCAATGCTTACTATCTACATTGAAAAAGTATTAAAACTAAAGACCATTGGACTTTGTCACAGTGTTCAAGTTTGTGTTAAGGGATTATTCGAAACATTAGATATGATGGATTATTACGACACATGCACATGGGAAATAGCAGGAATAAACCATCAAGCTTGGCTTCTTAAAATTCAGGATCAAAATGGTACAGATTTATATCCCGAAATAAAGAAAAGGTCCTTAGATTCTAAATATGATAGTAACAAACAATGGGATTTAGTTAGACATGATATGATGCATAGATTTGGCTATTACATTACTGAATCTAGTGAACACAATGCTGAATATAGCAATTGGTATATTAAATCCAAATATCCTGAATTAATTAAAAAGTATAACATTCCTCTTGATGAATATCCTAGAAGATGTGTCGAACAAATTAAAGACTGGGATGAGCTTAAAAAAGAAATAGTCTATGGAGACGTAATTCATAATATGAGTAATGAATATGCAGCCAAAATCATCAGAGCGATTGAATTAAATGATCCTTTCGTATTCCATGGAAATGTTTTAAATAATGACTTAATTAAAAATCTTCCTAATAATTGTTCTGTTGAAGTTCCATGTGTAGCTGACAAAAATGGAATTAGACCGATTTCAGTTGAAAATCTTCCTGAAATTTGTGCGGCCATTAACCGAACAAACATTAATGTACAAACCCTCTTAGTTGAAGCGGCCATTTCTAAACAAAGAGAAGATGTCTATAAAGCAGCTTATTTAGATATGCACACTTCTTCGGAATTATCACTAGATGATATTAAAAATATGATGGATGAATTGTTAGATATTCAAAGTGATTACCATGACATCAAATAAAAAACATCGAGTCTTCATTGACACTGATATTGGAGATGATATTGATGATATATGGGCTTTAACTATTGCCCTTTCAAATCCTTCAATCGACGTTATTGGTATATCAGTAAATACCGGCGACACTACATATAAAGCAACACTTGTAGCCAAAATATTATATTTAATAAATTATAATGCTATTCCAATTTTTATTGGTAAAAAAACTAAATCATTGGGTAATTTTCATGAAAGTTGGCTGAAAGACTTTAATTTAAATGCTTATCAAGGTTTAGTATCAAATAACTTTAATCAGTTTAAAAGTTTTTTAACTAATGAAAAGAATTTTAAATTTTTAGCCTTAGGCCCAATGTATAATTTAGAAAAATTACATAATGATTTTGATTTTGATTTAAATCTTTTAAGTATAATTTCAATGTCAGGGAGTATTTATAAAGGTTATATTAACCAAAATAACCCTGGACCTGAATATAATATTATAGAAAATATCGATGCTTATAAACTAGTAATTACAAAATGTATAGACTTTATAATGTGTCCTTTAGATGTTTCTAGAAACATCGTTATTGACGGTAAATTATATCAAAAAATATTGCATAGTAAAACGGTTTACTCCAAAATTATAATTGAAAATTATATTATTTGGGACAAATATTATAAGGGTGGAGCCCTTAAATTTAATCCTAATAAATCTAGTACTATTTTATTTGATCTAGTCGTTATTATGTATTTATTATTTGAAAGAAATTACACTAAAGAAGTTATAGACTTAGATATCTTAAAAGATGGTTCTATTTCATTAAACGGATCAAATCAAGTGTCATGTTTAATTAATGTTCAAAGCCAAACAAAAATGATCAAAGAAATTACAAAATTTTTATTATAAGAAGGTATTTATGATTAAATCTAAGAAAATATTATCAAAATATCAATTATTCTTGTTATTATTACCAGCAATAATTTATTTAATAATATTTCATTACATTCCTATTGGTGGATTAATAATAGCTTTTAAAAATTACAATCCTTTTTTAGGTATTTTTAAAAGTGAATGGGTGGGTTTTGAAAAATTTAATGTATTTTTCTCTTCTTATTACTTTTGGACAATAATTTCTAATACGTTAAGGATTAGTTTTGTTGCTTTGATTTTCAATACTTTGGTTCCGATTATATTCGCTTTATTAGTAAATGAAGTTCAAAATAAAAAGTTTAAGAGTTTTATACAAACCATTACTTATACACCACATTTTATTTCATTAGTTGTTCTAGTGGGTATGATTAATACTTTGTTTGCTTTTGATGGCGGTGCTATAAATAATATCTTGACTTTCTTTAATTTAAAACCCATAGACTTTTTAGGAACACCTAAATATTTTGTTTGGTTATTTACCTTTAGTGGCTTATGGCAATCAATGGGTTGGTGGGCTATTATCTATATAGGAACCTTATCTAATATTGATCCTTCCTTACATGAAGCGGCAGTAATAGAT
>JBBACV010000050.1:0-7935 GCA_041656835.1 Acholeplasmataceae bacterium
AAAAATAATCAAAAATTATTAGACTTAAAGCACCTAAAATCAAATATCTTAAATAAGAAAACAGAAAATATTACCGAACAAATAAATTCAATTAATCAAGAATTAACTATATTAATTTCTAAAAAAGAAAAGTTTACTTTAGATTTTAAAAAATATTTTAGTGATGAAGTAATTAAAATTAAAAACAATACTAATGAAAACCTAACTGCTTCAAAAGAAAAATATTTAAATACCTTAAATCATGAAACCTTAAAAAGAGAAAATGAGCGGAAAGAATTTCTAACAAAAAATAGTTATAAAAATTTAAAATATCTTAAAAAAGAACATAATAAAAATATCAAAAAATTAAAACAAGAACTAAAAACCATTAAAACTGAAGTTACTCTTTTAGAAAACAAAAATAAAAAAGAAACCAAAGAATTTATTATAAACCAAAAAGAGATAAGAAGAAAATCCAAAGAAAATATTAAAAATCTTAAAAAGAATATTCTTGTTGAAATTGATACCAACAAAGATTCTAATTTAGAAATATTATTTAAAGAAGTTAAAGATGATATTAAAAGCA
The DNA here is from genome assembly GCA_041656835.1 of Acholeplasmataceae bacterium. Taxonomy (GTDB): domain Bacteria; phylum Bacillota_I; class Bacilli_A; order Acholeplasmatales; family Acholeplasmataceae; genus Acholeplasma. The sequence continues at coordinate 566 of JBBACV010000050.1, forward strand.
CCAAAACAATTATATATAAACAAAAAAGAACCCACTACTTTAAAAAAGTAAATATGGCTTATCTTTTTATTGCTCCAGCAGCATTCGGAGCAATCGTCTTTACCATTTTACCAGTTATCTTTATGATTGTCGCTTCACAATTTAAAATAGATATTGTTAATTTAGGTAAGTCTCAATTTGTTGGTTTTTATAATTTTCAACAAATCTTTCAACACGACGTTGAATTTAGAAAATCATTAACGAATACTTTAATCTACGCTTTAATTACGATTGGTTTATTAAGTGTCGTTACCTTAGGTATGGCGGCATGGCTTTCTAAGAACACTAAAATCCATAATGCTGTAACAACAATGGTCTTTACCCCTCATATTGCATCATTAGTTTCAATTTCCATACTATGGATTGCATTATTATCACCAACGGGGCTAATTAACCAATTATTAGAAGTATTTGGGATAAAAGGACCAAGATGGCTTTTACAAGAAAACACATCCTTATTCTCAGTTTCAATGGTAACTGTTTGGAAGGATATAGGTTATTACGTTCTCATCATTATTGCCGGACTTCAAGCTATTCCCGCATATGTCTATGAAGCAGCTAAATTAGATAAGTCATCTAAAACTAAAACATTCTTTAGAATCACCGTCCCACTTCTTACCCCAACATTATCATTTGTTTTTGTAAATAAGTTTATTAATTCCTTTAAAGTTTTTGCCCCAATAGAAATTATGACCAATGGTGGTCCAATGGGTTCATCAACAGTTTTAAGCTATTGGATCTACAAATCAGGAAGATTAGGATTTAATTACGGCCAGGCAATGTCTGGTGCAATTATCCTAACCGTAATAATTACGTTTTTTACGATTTTAAATTTTAGATTCTTTAATCGTAAAATCCAGTATACATAGGATGTAAAAATGGAAAATATTTTTATTGAAACTAATCTAAAAACTAAAGATACCTTTTATTCACCAGTAATAGAAGAACTAACTTATAGACAGTATAAAGCTATTAAAGTTAAAAATAGAGTAAAATACGTTTTAACCATTTTAAACTACTTAATTATGATTATTGTTGGTATTACATTTTTATATCCATTTTTATGGATGTTATCAATGTCACTTAGAACATATACTGAGGCGATATCTTTTAATCCTGGTTTAATTGTCGGTAAATTACATTGGAACAACTATATAGAAGCATGGCATAAAGCAAAAATGGGAGTTTATGTTGGTAACTCAATTACCTATGCTGTCTTAGTATTAGGACTTCAATATTTCTTTATCGTACCCGCAGCATACGCATTTGCCAGAATGGAATTTAAAGGAAACAAACTATTATTTTGGGTAAAACAAATCGGTATGATGCTTCCTGGTGAAGCAACTTTTATCCCAATCTATTTCTTTTACTCAAAAGTAGGATTAATTGATAAATGGACCGGACTTATTCTTCCAAGCTTAGTATCGATGTTTGGAATTTATATGTTTATGAATCATTTTAAAGCCATCCCCGATGAAATAGTCGAATCAGCAAAACTTGATAAAGCAAGCCATGCTAAAATCATGTTAAAAATAATGATTCCTATGATATTTCCAGTCTTTATAACTCACTTTTTATTAACCTTTATTTCAAATTGGAATAGTTACTATTGGGTTATGGTAATGACAAATACTGAGAAACTAAAAACTTTACCGGTAGCAGTTAGAGGACTTTTAAGAGTTGAAGGGGTTGCCCCTGAGTGGCATAAGGTCATGGCTGGTAACATTTTACAACTAGCTCCAATCTTACTTATGTATATGTTTGGAAGTTCTCAAATGAAAAGAGCGATGATTGGTGGTAGGAAAATTAAGTTTGCTTCTGATAAAGAAGGAAAGATTAAAACATTTTTCAAAAGAATTACTAAAGGATTTACAAGTAAAGAAACTAAAGAGAAATATTAATTAAGGAGAAATCATGAAAAGAATATTATTAATTGTTTTAATGTCATTAATATCATTATTATTAATATCTTGTTTTGAACCGACAAGAGAATTTAATGAAAATGGTGAAATTTATGAAGATAAAGAATGGGACATGTTTGAAAGTGGTCATTTAGTTACAGAGCCCGTTAAAATCTCTTATTGGTCTGCTCATTCAGCAGTTGATCATCAAGGATTAGCTCAAAACAAATTAGTTGATCAATTTAACGCAATGCAAAGAGAAACATATCCAGATTCATATATTGAAGTAGTCCCCTCTTTCCAAGGGGGATACATTACGCAAAACACTAAACTTCAAGCTGCTTTAATGGGAAATAACAACCCTGAAATAGCCGCAATCGGTATTTCATCTTTAGCGCTTTATCTGGATTATGCTGTTGATATGAGAGAAATATTTACCTATGATGAAATAAGAAATATATATGAAGGTTTTCTCCAGTTTGCAATGTATCAAGGTAAATTTATTGGTTATCCATATTTTGCAGCTACAAATGCCTTTATTGTTAATAAAACAAGATGGAATGAAACAGAGATTCCTTTCCCAAATATAACAGAAATGGTTGAAAATCCTGAAAACTCACCTTGGACATGGGAATTATTAGAAGAAGTTACTAGTTTAATGACTAATAAGAATGAAGATATATATGGATTAGCATCAAATGGAATTGCTATTTATGAATCATTATTTACTCAGGGAATTGCACCATATAATCCTATTGCCACAAAAGCAACTTTCGATAATGAAAAGGGCGAAAAAATGTTTGAATATTGGCAAAACTTAGTTTTAAATGGCAATATGAAAAACCCTGCTGAAGATCCTAATCATAACACAAAGATTCAAGCAGCTTTTACAAATGATGAAATTGGTATGTTATTTGCAAGTTCTTCAGGTTTTCAAAATATGAGTCAACAAATCGGTGATGACTTTCTAATCGATGTTCTTCCTTTCCCAAAGGTTACAAACTTTTATTCTAATCAAAGTGGTGGTGGAATTATTATTTTTAATAATAAATCATCAACTAGACAAAAAGCCGCCGTTGAATTTTTAAGATGGCTACAAGCAGATGATCAAATTGTTCAATTTGCTACTGAAGCAGGATATTTACCAACAACATATTCATCAACTGAAACTGATAAATGGTTAAGTCATGTTGAGTTATATCCAATCATGGGTAAAACGATTGAATTAATGCGAATTACTTTACCAGAAGGATTATATGTTCCTAGTGGAAGAGCTAAAGCTTTAGCTGATGATGATTTTGGTAAATACACAAGAGGAATCTTTTTAGATGGTGCAACAAGAGATCCTAAAGAAGTATTAAGGGATACATTTGATCGTGTTAATACTATTTTGAATCAAAATAGTTAGGTATTTAAAGATGCGAATGACAAAAAGTACTGATAAAATTTCATTTTCTGTAGTTGGAGCAGGAAACAGGGCTGACATTTATTTATCAGAGCTTCAAAAGGTATATCCCGATAAATTTATTGTAAACGGAGTCTTTGATCCAAGTGAACAAAGAAGAAAATATTTTCAAGAAAAATATAATGTTGCTGATGAAAATCTTTATTCAAATGGAATTGATGATTTCATAAAACTAAAAAGAATAAGTGATGTTGTTATCATTGCGACACTAGATGATAAACATTTTGTTCCAACAATTCATGCTCTTGATAATGGATATGATGTTATTTTAGAAAAACCAATCTCAATGACAATCGAAGAAACTGTTGCAATCGGAGAACACGCCAAAAAATATCCTAATCAATTAGTTGCAGTTTGTCATGTCTTAAGACACGCACCATTTTTTAGTGAAATTAAAAAAATTATTGACTCTAATATTTTAGGTAAACCAGTTGTCATTCAACATAATGAAAATGTCGGTTATTATCATTTTGCTCATAGCTATGTTCGTGGCTCTTGGCGTAATACTGATATTGCAGCCCCATTTATAGTAGCTAAATCATGTCATGATTTAGATATATTATTATATTTAATTGGTAAAAGCTCAGTTAGATTATCATCAATGGGTGCCCTTAATTTCTTTAAAAAAGAAAACAAGCATTATGAAAATTTAAAAGACTTTCCCTATGATGCTAATAAGATTTATAGTGGCGATTTAATTAAAAGTGTTGTTTTTAATAAAACAACCGCTGATACTTTAAAAGCTGATCTTAAGAATAGTATCTACGGAAGAAGTGTCTTTGAATGTGATAATAATGTTCCTGATCATCAGGTAACAATTATTGAGTTTGAAGGATTAGTTCATGCGAGTTTTACTTTAAGTGCTTTTACAAATGGTAATTATCGTTCGATTAAAATAATGTGTGAGCTAGGTGAAATAAGAGCCTCACAAGATATTAATGAAATTGAAATTGCCCCATTTGGCAAAGAAAAAACTATTATAAATCCTAAGAAATATGATAGTGGCCATGGTGGCGGAGACCGTGGATTTATGATTAACTTTATGGAAAGTTATTTATATAACGTTCCATTTGATTCAAATATTGAAAAATCAATTGAATCACATGTAATGGCATTTGCTGCTGAAGAGTCAAGAATTAATTTAGGAAAAGTTGAAAATATAAAAGATTATTACCAAAAAATAGTTAATAAAGCTAAAGAGGAGGGGTTAATTAAATGAAAAAAAAGATTTTTAGTATAATAATAATATTTTTATTAGTTTCAATATTATTCGCTTGTAATGGAAATAAACTTCCCGATAATGGAGAAGATGAAGAACCTGTTTATAAAACAGTTACCTTTATGGTTGATGATATTAAATATTTAGAAGTTTTAGTAGAAGTAGAACATTATGCCACAAGACCTGATAATCCAGAAAAACCAGAAAATGCTGACACCTTTGATGGTTGGTATAAAACAACTTCTTATAATGACGTTGATAAATGGTTTTTTGATGATGAAAAAGTTTTAGAAGATATTACGTTATATGCAAGATGGAAATACCTTGATGAGGAAGAAGAATACTTTGAATTATTATTCCCTAATAGATTACCTAATCTATCTAGATTAGATGATGCTGTAGAAGATGATTCTACTGTCTTAGAAGATGCGCCAGACCTATTTATAATTGGTGTCGTTTTAGATACATACTATTATTATTTAGCTGAAACTATGAGTGGTTATGAATATATTAAAGTATATAACAACACTGCCGAACCTTATAATATGAAAAATCATCGATTAGTTTTAGCAGATCCTACACAAGGCCAAAACTATGAAAAAGAGGGAGCTAAAGAAGGAAATGAAGTTTTAGTTACCGGTTATTTATTTAATGCCTTTATCGATGAAGATGTTATGATTGACCCTTTTTCAACCTTACTTATTTGGTTAAAGCCTTATTACTGGACAATCGGATCTGGAACTAATGCTTACAACAAATTATTTTCAGCAGACTTAGTCCATACAACTACCGGTGGTCAAAAAGGTGCGTTTGAACAAACAATCGATGATTTTAAAGAGTTTTGGGAACTAGACTCTGAAAGTAATGTTTATGAAATGACAAATATGCCGATGATTGCTAAAAGAGCGATTGGAGATTCAGGTACTGATCAATTTTTCCCAATGATATCACCAGGAGCTGGAACTCCTTATACTCATTTAAATGCAAGTTTATTAAGAGCGATTGAAATTCAAAAATTTGATGATCAAGGAGGCAGTGCCGAAGTTAATGTATTAAATAAATATAATGAATTAACTCCAGATAAACAAATTGATCCAGATTTAGTCTATACAAAAAAAGTCTTTAATGCTTTTGAAATTAAAGATAATGATGAAGTCATAGATATCTATGAAAATTTTGAAAATGCTTATACTTACTTTAAACCAGTCGTAAGAGCAATCATTCACGGTTTAATTGAAGAATCAGAACTAACATCCGATAATGAAGGAACTGTAAGTTTTAAACAAGTAGGAAGCGAAACTAACCCTGGAATTAGAAGATGGGAAAATACAGTTGAATTACAATATCGTCCTCCTAAAATTGGAGAACGCTCGATGCAATTAATCGTTCCTCTTCGTGAATTAGCTAAGTTTGATAAATATTTAACCGAAGAAAATAAAAATGTTATTAGAGTTGTTGATCATAATGATTATCGTTGGAACGCACAAGCAATCATTTATTTAACTGTAGATCCTGAAGTTGTTGGAATTGATAATATCAACTTTAGAAGAGATGAAATAAAATCACCTGATAGAATGAGTGCTGCTAATCCTAAAGGAGTTAAAAAAGTTAACATTACTCGTCCATAGGAGATAAAATGTTTAAAAAAAAATATCTATATTATATTTTAATCATCTTATTAGTTGTAACAGTTACGACTTTTAGCATCGTATTTTTTAGTTCGAATAATAAAGATAAACTAATTTATGCAAGTGGACAAATTGGTTTATTAACTAATAGTGAAACAATCAACATTAACAATCAAGATTATCAAACCCATCAAACTACAAACGAAAAAGTTTATCTTTATTATGAAACTTTTAATATGAATGAAGCATATGATAATTATATCTTAATTAATGATACTCATAAAATTAATATTATTCCGAGTGCTTTAACTCAAAATTCATATGTTGAAAATATCACTGAAATATTAAGTGCTAACATTACCAACAACAAATTAGATGTCAGTTTTAACGTTGGTAAAGACATTAGAGAAATTAAAGATACGTTTTGGATAAAAAATGTTTACTTGAAAATTAAAGATGAAATAATTTTCCCAAAAGAAACCCAATCAAATCAATTTGAGTCAGTTTATAAAGTGGGTAGTTTTGATTTAAAATCCGATCAAAGGGAAGATTATTTAGAAAACTATTCGTTTACTTTTGAAATAAATAAAAAATTCATTAAGACGAGGGGAGTTATCTTAGAGACTGATAGCGAAGAAATAATAATTAATAATAAAACTCATTTAGATAACCCGATTTATTTAAAAATTGATATTAATATTTCAAATAACGAAGTCATAGAAAATACAAAAGTTATCAAAGTTGAAACAACTTTAAACTCTAAAACTTTAGAAATATTACTAAACGGCGTTAAAATAAATAACAATTTAAAATTAAACAGCGATGCCTGGGCTATCGGTAATAATGAATTAGAAGTAATCGCTTCAAATGAATACGGGTTTATTAAGAAAAAAACCATTAATTTTGTTTTATCAAACAAAAATATTAATTATCAAACCTTATCTTTTAAAGCCTATGATTACGGTATTAATAAACTAGATGATAAAACCACCAAAGGTAGTCTAATTAATAATCCCATTAACTTTAAAACTAATTTTTCTGAAGATAGTCATATCATGTTTGTTGTTGAAAAAAGCGATAATAAAGCTTTACTATGGGAAGGCAAATCCTTACCAAAC
>JBBACV010000051.1:0-7929 GCA_041656835.1 Acholeplasmataceae bacterium
CCTGCTGTAACAACCATTGGTCCTTCAGCGTATAAATCTAATTTTTGTTCATATGATTCATCATTTGAATCAACATTTATAATGATTTTTTTCAAGTTTAATGTTATTTCCATAACATCTTCATAAACGCCAGGAATTGTTGAGAATTCATGATCAACACCTCCAATTTTAACATTAACAATTGCGGCACCTGGAATTGATGAAAGTAAAACTCTTCTTAATGAGTTTCCTAATGTCATACCATAACCACGATCAAGTGGTTTAATAACAAATCTACCTATATTACCATCTTCTTTTAGTTCTTCAACTGATGTTGGTTTTTCGAATTTAATTGTTTTCACCTAAATACCTCCACTTTCATTAGTTTCTTGGACGTTTTGGTGGTCGACATCCATTATGGGGAACTGGTGTTACATCTTTAATAGCTGTTATTTCAAGTCCAGCTGCTTGTAAACTTCTAATTGCAGCTTCACGACCAGGACCGGGTCCTTTAACATTTACTTCAACTTTAACCATTCCGTTATCCATTGCAGCTTTAGCGGCAGCTTCACTAGTCATTTGAGCGGCATAAGGAGTAGATTTTCTTGAACCTTTAATTCCTAACGCTCCGGCACTTGACCATGAAACTGCATTTCCTTCAGGATCGGTAATTGTAACAATTGTATTATTAAATGTTGTATGAATATGAGCAATCCCTGAAGGGATATTTTTTCTTGCTCTTCTTTTAGTTGTTCTTCTTCTTGCAGCCATTATTTCTTACCTGCCTTTTTCTTTCCTGCTACTGGTCGACTTGATTTTCCTCTTCTTGTTCTAGCATTTGTTTGGGTGTTTTGCCCTCTAACCGGCATCCCACGGCGATGTCTTGCACCACGGTATGAACCGATTTCCATTAATCTTTTAACATCTAATGTTGATTCTCTCCTTAAATCACCTTCAATAGTGTATTTAGCTACTTCACTACGGATAGCGTTTAATTGATCTTCAGTTAAATCTTTAACTCTAACTTCTTCAGAAACGTTAGCGTCTTTTAAGATTTGTTTAGAAGTGCTTTCGCCAATCCCATAAATATATTGTAAAGAGACGACAACACGTTTTTGAGTTGGTATGTCAACTCCAGCTATTCTTGCCATGATAACTCTCCTTATCCTTGTCTTTGATTGTGGCGACGATTCTTTTTATTGATAATGTAAACACGACCTTTACGTCTTACTACAATATCGTCGGCACTACGTTTTTTTACTGATGCTTTTACTTTCATAAATATGCTCCTTATTTCTTGCGGTAGGTAATCCGACCGCGTTCTAAATCATATGGTGATAATTCAACTGTTACTTTATCACCAGGTAAAATGCGTATATTGTGGATACGGATTTTACCAGATACATGGGCTAACACAATATGCCCGTTTTCTAATTGTACTTTAAATTTTGTATTCGGTAATACCTCTATTACTTTAGCTTCAACTTCGATAATATCAGTTCTTGCCATAAATTCTCCCTTATAATTTCGTTAAGATTAGATAACCGTCTTCGGTTACTAATACTGTATGTTCAAAATGTGCACTTATACTTTTATCTTTGGTGATTGTCGTCCAATTGTCTTTTAAGACTTTGACTCTTTTAGTGCCAATATTTACCATCGGTTCCACACAAAATGTCATTCCTTTTTTTAAAACCACATTATTTGGTTCATAACCAAAGTTTGGAATCATTGGATCTTCATGAAGGCTTGTTCCAATACCGTGACCGGTAAACTCTTCAACAATTCCGTATCCAAATGGTTTGATATATGATTCGATTGCTTGGCTAATATCATTGACGGTATTGTTAGGTTTAATTACTTCAAGTCCTTTATAAAGGGCATTTTCAGTTACTTCTAACAATTTTTTTATTTCATCACTTATTTCGCCAACTGGATATGTCCAAGCTGAGTCTGCATGATAGCCTCGGTAATTTACTCCAATATCAATTGAAATAATATCTCCTTCTTTTAAGATTTTCTTTTTAGAAGGAATCCCATGGATTACAACTTCATTAACTGATGTACAGATTGATGCTGGATATCCTTGATAGTCTTTAAATGAAGGTGTTGCATCTCGACTGATAATATAGTCATAAGCAATTTTATCTAAATCATGTGTGGAAATGCCTGGTTTAATATATTCTTCTAAAACTTTTCTTGTTTTCGCTAATATTAAACCAGCCATTTTCATTAATTCAATTTCACGTTTACTTTTAATGGTAATCATTTTAATTCACAATCTTTAATATTTCTTTGGTAATATTGCTTATTTCACCATTACCATCAATATTTTCTAATAGATTTTTATTTTGATAATATTCAATTAACGGTTCGGTTTCTTGTTTATAAACTGTTAATCTTTTAATAACCGTATCTTTCATATCATCTTTACGTTGAATTAGTTTCGCTCCATCTTTATCACAGATGCCAGGAACTTTTGGTGGGTTATTTTTAATATGATAGATTGATCCACAAACCGGACAAATTCTTCGACCGGTAATTCTTTCGATAATTTCTTTATCACTAGCATTAATATTAATTACAATATCTAATTTTAAATTTAATTCTTTTAATAAGTTATCAAGATGTTCGGCTTGAATTAAATTTCTTGGATATCCATCTAAAATAAAACCTTTTTTAATATCATCTTTTAAAAATCTATCTTTAATGATTTTATTAGTAACTGAATCTGGAACTAATAACCCTAAGTCAGTATACTCTTTAGCCATTAAGCCAAGTTCGGTTTCATTTTTTAAGTGCATTCTAAACATATCTCCTGTGGAAATATGGGGAATGTTAAATAATTTGGCTAATTCCTTAGCTTGTGATCCTTTACCAGCACCAGGAGGGCCAATAAAAATCATGTTTCTTTTCATCTTAGAATAATCCTTGATAGGTTTCTTGGTTTGCGGTTGCTTCCATTTGTGAAGTTGTTTCTGCTGCAACCCCAACAACAATTAATAATCCTGTTCCACCTAAAGTAATATTAGATGCTTCTTGTCCGACAAACCCAAATAATGCTGCAGTTATGATTGGAAGTGCTGCTAGCACCACTAAGTAAACAGTTCCAATGACAGTTACTTTAAATAAAATTCTGGCAATATAGTTTTTAGTATCATTACCTGGTCTAACTCCTGGTATATAGGCATTAGATTTTGATAAGTTATCAGCTATTTTATGTGGGTCTGTAATCATAAATGTATAGAAAAATGAAAACACTATAATTAATAATATATAGATAATGAAGCCAATTGGTTGGTTATATGAAAAGACTGCATTAATCCATGAGCTTGCCCCACTACCAACATTGCCTTCTAAAAATCCAACGATTGATAATGGAATACTTAAGATTGTTGAGGCAAAGATAACCGGTAATACTCCTGCTGAATTAATTTTTAAAGGAATATTAGATTGACTTCTTCCAACATTACCACGTCGATTTGAATATGAGATTGGTATTCTACGTTCAGCAACGTTCATATAGACAACGCCTAATAGTATTAAGACATAAAGTAATAAAATAACAATATATGAAACGATATCCCAATTATTATTAGTTCCTAAATATTTACCATTTAAGGTAGTAATCATCACTGGTATTGAAGTCATTACCCCAACACTAATTAAAATCGATGATCCATTACCAACACCTCTTGAGGTAATAATATCTGCTAACCATATGGTAAATGCGGTACCAGCTGTAACTGTTAATGCCATAAATAAGTATGTTGATAATCCTGAGTCAACCCCAACTTGAATTTGTGAGCCTCTCACACCAGTTCCTAAGATCAGCATTAATGATTGAGCAAAGGCTAGTAAGATAGCTAAGTATCTAGTTAATTGAGATGTTTTAGCTTTTCCGGTTTCACCTTCTTCTTGCCATTCTTTCATTTTAGGAATTACCATTTGCAGTAATTGAACGGCAATTGAAGCGGTAATATATGGTGATATCCCTAAAGATAATACTGAAAATCTTGATAAGGCTTGTCCGGTATAACTATTTAAAATACCTAAGAAACCTTCACCCCACTGGGTTTGGTTTTGAAATAATTCAATATTAAATAGAGGGATTGTAATAAAACTAGCAACTCTAAATACGACTATTAAAGCTAGGGTAATCCCTAGTTGAATCATAACTGTTTTATTAGCTAAAACATTTTTTAAACGTTGTAGCATTAGATCACCTCAACAGTTCCGCCTAAAGCCTCGATTGCCTCTTTTGCACTTTTAGAAAATTGATGAGCTTTAACCGTTAGTTTCTTTTCTAGTTTTCCGTTTCCTAATACTTTAATGCCATCTAATTGTTTTCTAACAATTTTTTTGTTTATTAAAACTTTTGGACTAACAACACTATCATTATCAAATTCATTTAATGAACTTAAATTAACAATGGCGTATTCTTTTTTTGTATGATTATTAAATCCACGTTTAGGTAGTCTTTGGTATAAAGGCATTTGTCCACCTTCAAAACCTACTCTAGTTTTACCACCTGAACGAGCAAGTTGACCTTTATGACCTTTTCCGGCTGTTTTACCGTGTCCACTTCCGTGACCACGTCCAACGCGTTTTCTAGGTTTAGTCGAACCTGGTAATGGTTTTAAATTAGATAACATCGGTTAGTCCTCCTTGTACTCTTTAACTTCTACTAAATGATTAACTACTTTAATCATTCCTAAAATAGAATCTGTTTTATCTTGAACTACAACTTTCCCTAACTTATCTAAACCAAGTGCATGAGCAGTTTTAACTTGATTAGGGCGTCTACCAATTAATGATTTTTTTAAAGTTATTTCTAATTTCATTTATCTGACATCTCCTATTCTTAAACCGCGAAGTTTAGCAACTTCTTCGATTGTAGTTAAGGATTCTAGACCACTAAATGTAGCACGCACTAAATTAATTTCTGTTTTAGATCCTAATGATTTAGATAAAATATCATTAATACCAGCTAATTCAAAAATAATTCTTGCGGCTCCACCAGCAATAATCCCTGTCCCTGGTGTTGCCGGCTTTATAACAATTTTAGCGCCACCAAATACTCCACGTACTTCATGAGGGATTGTTTCTTTAATAAGAGGAACAGTAATTATATTTTTCTTAGCATTATCAATTGCTTTTTTAATTGCTTCAGGTATTTCGGTAGCTTTTCCGGTTCCAAATCCTACTTTTCCTTGTTTGTTACCAACAACAACTAAAACCGCAAATCTAAATCTACGTCCACCTTTAACAACTTTGGTGACACGTTTAATATTTACGACTCTTTCTTCTAATGTAGGTTGTTGTTCATGTTCATCATGTTTTTCAAATGTTTTTTCTGACATGTCTATCTCCCTTACCTAAAACTTCAAGCCTGCAGCTCTTGCTGCATCAGCTAACGCTTTAATGCGTCCGTGATATAAATAACCACTACGATCAAAGACAACTTCTTTAATATCTAACTTTAGTGCTACATTTGCTATTTCAGTTCCTAAAGCTTTCGCGGCTTCAGTATTAGCATTTAATTTTAATGCTTTAGTATTAGCACTTCCTAATGTTGTTTGTTTTACATCATCGATTAGTTGAGCATAAATCACTTTATTAGATCGATATATACTTAATCTTGGGCGAAGGTTAGTGCCAGATACTTTTTTTCTCATACGAAGATGACGTTTTTGTCTTAATTTATTACTTGAGATTTTCTTTATCATATTCTACTCTCCTTAGCTCGCTGTCTTACCGGCCTTACGTGGAACGTATTCATCAGCATAACGAATACCTTTTCCTTTATAAGGTTCTGGTTTTCTAAATGATCTTATTTTAGCGGCAAATTCACCGACTACTTGTTTATTAATTCCTGATACTTTGATTTGAGTATTTCTAGGTACTTCAACATCAACTTCATCAGGAATTTCGATTTCAATATTATGAGAAAAACCTAATTGTAAAACAAGTGTTTTCCCTTGAAGATTAGCACGATATCCAACACCATGAATTTCTAAGTCTTTTTTAAATCCATTTGTTACCCCTTCAACCATATTAAATAATATAGCTCTTGTGGTACCATGAATTTTTCTTGAGAAAATTTCATTGTTAGGTCTTTTGATAATTAATTCATTTCCTTCTTGGGTAATTGAGACTACTTCATGAAAGTTTTCTTCTAATTGTCCTTTTGGTCCTTTAACAATTACATGATTGTTATCATTAATTGTAACAGTGACTCCTGCAGGAATATTAATGGGTTTATTTCCAATTCTACTCATCTTTATTCCTCCTACCAAACATAGGCGAGTACTTCGCCCCCTACCTTTTGTAGTCTTGCTTCACGGTCAGTTAATACTCCATTTGAAGTTGAAATTAAAGCAATCCCTAAACCATTTAGGACTCTTGGTAGTTTATCAACTGCCGAGTAAACTCTAAGCCCTGGTTTAGAAACCCTTTTTAAACCTTTAATTACGCGTTCATTAGTCGTGGTATACTTTAAAGTTACTAGAAGGTTTGGATGTTTATCAGCAGTTAAAGTATAATCAATAATAAAACCTTCCTTTTTTAAAACCTCAAGGATATCAGCTTTTAATTTTGAAGCAGGTATTTTAACTTCTGCATGACGTTCTTTATTAGCATTACGAATTCTTGTTAGTAAATCCGCGATTGGATCTGACATTACCATAATACTTCCTCCTTACCAACTGGCTTTTTTAACACCAGGAATTTCTCCTTTAAGTGCTAATTCTCTAAAAGTTATTCTTGAAACACCAAATTTACGCATATAAGCTCTTGGTCTTCCATCTAATGAGTCCCGGTTTCTTAGTCTAACAGGTGATGCTTTTCTAGGTATTTTTGTTAGACCTTCGTAATCTTTGGCATCCTTTAAAGCTTGTCTTTTTTCAGCATATAATGCAACTAATTCACGTTGCTTTTTATCTTTTTCGATTTTTGATTTTTTCGCCATATAAGAACTCCTTAATGTCTAAACGGAAATCCGAATTCCGTTAATAAATCACGCGCTTCTTCATCTGTTTTAGCGGTGGTTACAATGTTAATATCCATGCCACGAACTCTATTTACGCGGTCGATATTAACCTCTGGGAAAATAATTTGTTCACTAACTCCTAATGTATAATTACCTCTTCCATCAAATGCGTTGATTGAAACTCCTCTAAAGTCTCTAACTCTTGGTAATGAAATAGTAATTAATTTTTCTAAAAAGTAATACATTCTTTCACCTCTTAAAGTAACTTTGGCTCCGATTGCATTTCCTTCTCTTAATTTAAAGTTAGAAATTGATTTTCTTGCGTGGGTAATAATTGGTTTTTGTCCAGCTAGTAATCCTAATTCTTCAACTGCACTATCAAGTAATTTAGAATTTGAGACAGCTTCACCAACTCCCATATTAATTACAATTTTTTCCAATTTAGGAACTTGCATGACTGAAGTATAATTATGTTTAGTTATTAAATTGGGAATAACTGTATCTTTATATAATTGTTTAAAACGATTCATTTTTTCTTGCTAGCTCCTTTCTTTGGTTTATCAAGTAATTCACCTGATTTTTTTGCATATCGTAATTTAACTCCGTCTTCAAATTTATATCCAACCTTGGTTGGAACATTTAATTTAGGATCTAAGATTGCAACATTTGAAACATGAATTGGAGCGGGAATATCAATTATCCCACCTTTATCTTGATCACTTTGAGGACGTTGATGTTTTTTAACCATATTAACATCTTCAACAATAACGGTGTTATTTTTACGGTTAACTTTTAAAACTCTACCTGTTTTTCTAGTTTTATTTCCTTTTTTATCTGTTATAAATTGATCACCACCAGCAATCACTACAACAGTATCTCCTACTTTGATGTTCATTAGTGGCTCCTTTCTATAACACTTCAGGAGCTAGTGAGATGATTCTCATAAAGTTTTTTTCTCT
>JBBACV010000052.1:0-7786 GCA_041656835.1 Acholeplasmataceae bacterium
ACATATACCCATGAAGATATGGAACGACTGGCTAGAATCCGGCAAAACATGCCAGCGAGTACATTCTCCAGATTGATCAGAGGCGGAGCAATAGGCAGCGCAAGCATAATCAAAAATCTCGCCACACATCCAAAATCATTGATCAAAGGTGCCTTCAAAACGTGGATAGTTGCAAACGGTGCAATGTTTGTCTATTTCGCAGTTGAAGAAGGCATTCAGACCATGATTCAGATGACGGGTTGGAATACCCCCATTGACGAGTATATGGAATATATGAATGGTCAAGGTATAGCCAGTTATGAGCATGCCATGGAAATACTCAGTCCGTTTAACTGGATTTTGGATAATATTCCTGGCAGTGCCATAATATTTCCAACTGCATGGGGGTTTAGATGGTACGCCGAAGATGCCGCTATCGGTCTAATGAACGATAAAATAGAAAAGGGTAATCGTGCGGGTCTGTGGATTAAAGACGAAAGTTGCAAATTTGGTCCAGGTTGCTGGGGTAAAATCCGTCCAGAATCAGAAAGACCGGCTTACTGGGCACAGCATCCGGAAACAATGGCCAACATTGATGGCGATACACTTCGCCGTATATATGATATCCAGCCCGATGGCAGCATAGGTCCAAATAATCTGATAGCAAAAGGCCTGGGTATCACAGACACCGAACTTGCGAAGCAAATAGGACTCGGCCACTTCATCAGCGCCAGCAACCAAGGTGCAAAGGATACCCTGACCAAAGAGTTCGGTGGAGCATATGACTTGCTGGTAAAAGGTGGAGCAGTATCCGAAATGGCAAACAAGGCATATCTGGACGCCAAAGGGTCAACAACCGATTTTACTGTTGATCCTAATGCCCAGTACATCGACCAAACCGGAAAAGTCATATTGGGGAAAGACGTCACGGACCCCAGCCAAATCATAGGTCAAGTAATGGCAGACGGCACTGTCCGGCAACTCTCGACAATCGGATCAACAACCCCCGGAATGACTGCTGAAGGAATCACTGCACAACAGCGGGCGGTTCTTGCAGTCGCACCAACATCATTGGACGCTGCGACGAAATATGCCCAATACGGAAAAACAGGTACTGATGCAGACGCCGTAATGTGGAGATCCATATTCTTAAACCCAGATGGAAGCCTTGACGTCAGCAAACTGAAGTCGATGTATCCGGACATGACAGCCGCCCAAATGAGTGCGATATTTCCAAAGGAAGCCATCAACAAGGCCATCCAGAACGACCTCGCTTCCGCAACTGATCCAACAGAGCTGTCTCGAAAGATTGCTGAGTACAAAGCATCGGGCATGATTGACGAGAACGCCAGAATCGAACAATATATGCCAGCTGACCAGGCAGCAATCTTCACCGCCAGGCAGAATAATCCAGCAAACTTTAAGGCAACCGCGAGTGGAAATACATTATCCTGGATTGATGATACTGGGTATCCCCACACGGCCAATATAATTCAATCTGGCAAATTGTTTAACCCGACCACTGGGCAGTACGACATCGATCAAAAAAAGACAGAATCTGATGGGAGCGAATTTACTATCGACACCGGAAAATATGCCGAATTTATCAACAGTGGCAGTAAAGATATTGCGGCATTCCTTGCTGACAAAGAAAATTATATTCAGACGTGGAAAGGAACCGGGTCTACCAGTAAGACCAGCTCCGGGGGTGGCGGCGGGGGCGGAAGCAGTAGTTATAAAAGCGGGGGCTCGACTTATTCCAAGTCAACCGGCGAGACTGGCATTTTTATAGATGCCGCTGGATTAAATGCAGAGGTATATGAAAATGGAGCAGTGATTGGTTCAACCGATGAAATAATAGGAGTTGAAGCAGGAGTCCACACGATAACCATCAAAAAGGATGGCTACAAACCATATACCTTGCCAGTTCAGGTGTATAACGGCAGCATCGCTCGGAAATCGGTGACATTGTATCAGGACACTTCGACCACTACAAAGTCCAGAGCGGTGAGATTCGCAGAGGCCATGGGTGGAGTAGAAGCCATCACCCCTGATCATATCGTGTACGCATATGCGATTGCCAGAAGCAATACTAGTCTGGCCAGCTCTGCGAAGTCCGAGGCTTTCCCGGCAATCACTGGAAACTGGGCCTTTGTCGCCGACGATGTGAAAGAATTGATCACATTATATAGGGAGGCTTAAATGTCAATTACAGAATCCAGGAAAAGCTACCTGTCCACCCATTTTTTTTCGGGTGGTACAATAAGCTCTGAAGGAATGATAAATGCCATACTTGCCGATCTGAATAACACCGAGGATGTAGCCCCGGATGATATCGTTTGGATTTTTTCGGCTCTTGGGACCAAATACAATCCACCTGAGGTAGAACTCGAAATTACCGGAAAGGTAACCGAGGTTGTTGATGGTTCCACGATCAAGGCGCTTATGGATTGTGCTCCTGGTCAGGTTTGTGACCTAATACCAAAAACCATCATCCTTTACGGGGTATTTCCCCGAACAAGAGACTCGGAGGCTAAAGAATGGCTGACATTGCACTTACCCATTGGATCAGAAATAACCCTAACCCCGGTTGGAAACAACTATATCGTAACTAAAGGAAGCGAGGTCATCAATAACTCGCTAAACAGTTATATAGACAACCTGGGGCAGATTACAGAAACAACCGGATACGATATGATGGCTGTCGTGATGGAGGTCACTGATGGAGATACGGTACAGGTAACCCAACAATGTCTTCCAGGACAGCTCTGCGTGACCACACCATTTAATGTTCGACTGCATGGCATATCTTCCTCCGAGATGAATTTTCCGGCGGGTAGAACCGCTAAAACCTGGCTTTATGAACAAATCCCGCCAGGGACAGTGGTTAAATTGGCCATAAAGGGAGAAGACTCCTATGGTAGACTCATAGCTGCTATATATTATCCAACGGATGACACGGTAAGCATCAACACCAAGATGATTGCCGCTGGAAAGACGACCGGCTACAATCCAACTGCCGAATCCATGGATGCCAAGGCCGCCGTAAAGTATGTTGGGGGCATAGCCAACGCATACCCGGCATCATGTACTTCAACTGTAACAAAACCGTCTGCCGTTCTAAGTCTCATCGCTCCTGTCTGCAACACCGTGAAAAAGGATGGAACAGACACCTGGTTCGGATATACTGTGAAAAACGTTGGGGATAAAACTTGGAAGGGATGGCTGGGCGTTGTTGTCACAGATAACGATTCAAAGAAAACATATCAATACATGGGAGATCCGTTGAAATATAGCTCAATTGCCCCCGGCGAAACCAAGACCTTGTATGCGAAATTCATGGTGCCGCAGGACTTCGGAAACAAGATATCCTGGGATGCCATTATCAACAGTACCTGAATTTCCTTATTTTTTTCGTAACCGAAACCTATTTCAATGAGAGTACCTATTCAAGACTTGTGATATGATGGCAACTTTAGAAGATCTGAGAATAGTTAACGAGGCACTGACGTCTTGCAAAACAGCAAATGAGATTGCACACAACGTAAAGCTTCCAATAGAAACCGTGACCGAATGTCTCGACACTTTAAAATTAATGGGGGTAATCAGTAAGGATAGTTTTTCTGATGTATATTGCCCCATCGAGGAAGTCGCAGAGAATATATGTATGCAGTGTAATAGAATAGTAAAAGATCTAGGAGGTGACAAAACTGACGGAGACAACGTGCAAAACGAAGGATCTTAAAAAGAGTAAGATTGCATGGGGCGGACTTATTGTGACTATACTCGGGGCCATCCAGTTAAGTATGGTTGGTGTAGACATCACGGAGTTTCAGACTCTCGAAACTGCGGTGCCTGCTGCAATAACGATGCTGTCTGGTATTGCGATCATAGTGTGGCGAAATTCGTCGCAATATATAATTAGGTGATCCATGTTTTCACTTTTTTTTGATAACAACGAAAAGCAAGGTAAACGACCTGACTTTTTGGACGAAGCCTGGACTTATTATAAGAAAAGAATAAATAAGCCAGAACCAGCAAACCTAGACTTCGATCTTATGCTGGTAGATGAAGAATCCGGTAAACAGGTTGGAGCAGAGATTAAGGAACTCGACGATTTTTGGGGCAGCCTTCCACCAAGGGGTCGGCTAGGTCGGCAATGCATGGATATAGCCCTAAAATGTGACTACGGATATCTAAGCATACTTGGTAGTCTGTCGGAGCTGATCGAGTCTATTCCTCCATACTACAAGACTGACGAGGGAAACATAATAGAAAAACCAGAAGAACGAATGACACTAGATGAGAACATGGTATATGCTGTTCTCGGCGATATCAAATCTCTAGGAGTGTTGCCGGTTTTTTTGTCGCGAAACCCAATCGATTCGTTTCGGTTGCTGATTAACTATATGATCCACGATGTCATCAGTGACCCGCCTATAACCTTGTGTAGCAAGCCTCGTAAAAACATGCATGCTATAAACGTACTCTGCAATCTACCAGGAATCGGGTGGGAAAGAGCAGAAGCTATATTGGAACAGTATGGCTCTGTCTCCGAGTTCTTACAGGAAGCGCAGGTCTGCCTAGACAGCGGCAACTTGGGGCCTCTGGAAAATCTCAAGATAAACGACAGGCGATTTGGTAAGTCCGCGCATAAGATGTTTCAGGTAGATGGTATCTGGGGAATTTCATAAATACATATTTTTTTTTTAGTATTAACGAAAACCCATATATAGTAGATAATATAGAGAAGAGTATAAGGGATGATAAAAATGCTGACACGACTTAGAAACAGTATCATGCGTCCAGTTGATGCATGGTGCATGAAAAGATGTACCAGGTCTTTATCTGCAACACATGGTGATTTCATATATTCGCCCGTATTGCCGCCAGTTATACAATTTGCATCGGACGATTTCAATGCAGCCTGGGAACAGGCCCTCTCAAATGTGATACTAAGAGGCAAACCAATCACATTCGGGGGTAAAGATGGCGCGAAACAGGCAATGGATACCATGCAGACCATCGTATTGGGTAATCATGCAGTTGAACAGATACTGGGAGAGCATCTGCATCCCAAGTTCCCGTTTCAACTGGTAGACCAGTATTTGGAGGAATTCACACCCGAGTATCTTGAAAAATACCGAAGCCAGGGCTCCGAAGGATTTGATTATATTTATTACGATAGATTCGATAGAGATGATCAAATACTCTATATGAGACAGGGCCTCCGAGAGCAAATTGAGTCAGGAATTCAGTCAAACCGGAATCAGATGATCACATGGATACCCAGGATAGATCAGACTAAAACAGCAACACCTTGCTTACAGAGAGTGGGAATTCGCTATGAAAAGGATGACCGCGTATCAGTTAACCTCAGCTGGAGGTCAAGAGACCTCTTTGGAGCCTGGCAAATAAATCTCGTCGGTATTATAAATACATTATATCGGGATATAATTGATCCCAATCATTGCGAAATTGCCAGAATCGTTGACAGAAATGACTCTCTGCATATTTATAAGAGCGATATGATATCAGCAATTGGGGTAATCACACATGCTTGAGAGAACCGTCAGAACTCTGCACATGCTCGAAAAAGACAAAAAATCTCCAATAGATCGCATAGTAATCCTGAACAAAGAGATCGCTCAGGTAGCTTATGAGTTGCTTCAATGTAGGATATTTCCAGGCGAGGCAAAAGCGCACATGGCAAACGCCAAGTTGGAGCTTGGAGATGCATTAACCCAGCTTAATATGTTGTGCCTAGATATGGAATTGGTGCCAGAGGAGATCCTGAAATTGGGTATCCAGCATACCTATGAAAGATTCCAGGATTTCGCAGAGAGGGGATGGGATAAGAGACAATGAAACGAGATCGACTTTTTGTCCCATTAAACAAGCATTGGTATGATTTATTCGCCAATGGGAAAAAGAAGTGGGAGATCCGTGGAGTGGGACCCCTCTTCAACCCAGGGACAGTGAGGGTTGGCAGAGACGTAGAGCTACGGCGAGGATACGCAAAAGAAGGAGCTATCTGGGGAAAAATCGTAGAAGTGCATATAGTGTCCACAGTATATATCCCAATAATAAATGTTCTGGAAGAACTATTTCCAATACCAAAAAGTAGCCCTCTGTGGGATGAAATCCAAGAATACAACGCAAAATATTCGAAGTTCATCGTATTCAAAATTGAAGTAAATAAAAACATGACAATAAAGGAGACAAAATCATGATTTGCGGGCATTGCCCATTGTTATTAATTCGTGGTGATCGATATTACTGCGAAAGACTGGAAGAAGAAGTCAACCCGAACGACGATTGCGTAGATGAGGGAGAGGTGGGCCGGTCATGACCCTGACCGAAGAGCAGCGGCCCACGGCGGGCTTCGACCTAGAAAAAGCACGCGATGTAGAAAAGGCAATGTCTCCTATGCCGTGGATTGTTCTGGAAGAAGCACATGGCGAGATGATTATTATCAGAAATCCTAATCACCCGATGTATATAGACGGCATAGTTGCGTGGGGCAGAGTAGCCGAAGCAAATACCCCTGATGCAATTGGCATCGCCTATATGCGTGAAAACTTCTCAAATCTTATAGGCGAAATCGAGCGGCTGCGGGCTTCTCTGATAGATCTACATGCAGAGTACATCAATACTCTGGAGAAGAATCCAGACTGTTCTGCATGGGATCTGGATGAGCAAAGCGATGCGGATCAAAGGCGACTGAGGAGGAACGCGGCACATGCCATCTCAATCACAGAGCCGCCAATCTATCTACAAGCGGACCAGCAGGCCGCCCACATCAAGGAGCTGGAGGATGCCCTGGTGGAAAATCTTGCTGCCGATATAGCGTATGATGATAGGCTTTTGTGGAGCCGATTGGATGGGCAGAGACAAGACGAATATCGTGAAAAGGCCCGCCAGCAACTACAGGCCGGGGGCAAGATCGGGACGGGTGCCAGGCCCCCGTGCTGGCAGATCACGGAGGACAGAGTTACAGCAATAGACCAAGGACTACGGTTCTTGGAATGGAGCAACGCAAAAAATGGTAGCGTAGAAACAAAGAAACATATTGCAACACTTCAAACGATGTTGGAAGAGGCTAGTGATGAGCATGGTTTCGAAAGATGAAATAAAATGCACATCGAGACGATTCGCTAGTAGAAGTTGTGGAAAACATATCAAAAACAAGCGAGATTGGGTGACGGGATTCAACATGGGATACGAAGCAGCAATGCGGTTGAGATCGGTGAAAACGAGACGAGATATGCACGATTTGCTAAGAATAATGTATAAACGAAATGATATGCCGGAGGACATCGTATGAAATCACCCAAAACCCGAAAAAGAGGAAGACGTGTAGGCTCTCATCCAATACCAGAGAAATATTATACCGAAATCACCAGACGAGCAAAAAACGAACTCCTGTCATCAATTGCCAAGGATTTCGATGTATCGCCAACAACCATTGGGCGAATAGTAAGAAAAGTAGAAAACCGGTTTAAATCTATGTGCAGGTGATATAATTGGCAATATATAATGTCTTAGTGGATATAGTCGGCACCGCCAGCGTAATGGTAGAAGCAGATAACGAAGCAGATGCCGAAGAGGTAGCAATAGAAGCAGTTAACGATGGTAAAGGCGAAATCGATTATGAACCCCTTGGCATATGCGAGATAACACCACAATGACTCCGCGTCTGAGACAAGGAATGAGCAAGAGACAGATCACAGAAGACGCTCGTGCTCTAGATGGGATCATAAAATACATGTTACAGCAATCTCCCATCACTATCAGAGACCTGGTA
>JBBACV010000053.1:0-7637 GCA_041656835.1 Acholeplasmataceae bacterium
TGACGAGCTCACAAACCGCAGTAGTGATTCCAACATTGGTGTCGACAACCTCTCGAGGAGTGGATAGTGACATAGGCAACGGATTCACGGCAAGGTTGAAGATCACATCAACTGGTTCGCTGAACTCAGTGATGTAGGTCTTAAGCGGACCAAGTCTGCGCACGTCGAGCTGTATGAAATCGACACCTTTAGGGACGTTACCGATTTTGCCAAGAGAGAGATCATCGACGATAGTCACGTTGTATCCATGTTCGAGTAATAGATCTACGAGATGGCTACCAATGAAGCCACCGCCGCCTGTCACTAACGCAGTCTTAACCATTATACGACCTCAACAAATCAGCTATGGACTGGACAACAAATTCCTGATCTTCCTCTGACATCATGTGATGCAATGGAAGAGTGAGCAACTCAGAACCAAGTGAGCAAGCATTTGGAAACATCCCAGGACACGAAAACTGGGATATTGAGGGCAAGTAATAAGTACCAATCTGCGATTCCACGCCGAGCTTTCTAAGATCACGAATAAGACGATCACGATGTGGAACTCGGACGCAATACGATTGGTGGGTACGACGCTCCGAGCCACGAAGAGGGGGGAGCCATGGAAGCAAACCATGGTCGCACAACAACGAATCATAACACGACGACATCTTGGAGCGATACGATATGATATCGTCAATACGCTTCAGTTGCTCGAGACCAACCGCAGCACTAACATTACTCATTTTAAGGTTTGTACCTAGACGACCAAAGCTTTTCAGATCTCGAAAACGAGAATCGAGATTGGAATCGTTTGTGAGTATCATCCCGCCTTCGCCAGCAGATGTAATTATTTTCCTAGCATGGAAAGACAACACAGACACATCTGCTTGCGATCCAGCACGATGACCAGACGAGTTAACAGCACCAAGACCGCAGGCGCAATCTTCAACGATAGGAGTTTCATACGAACGAGCATTCAAGTAGACGCCTTCGTCTAGAGCAACCCCACCCCACGACACAGGAATAATAGCGTCGGGGCAATACAAGTCGCAACATTCAGCAACATGCTGACCAATCATGTTACCATCATGCAGAGACACGTCACTAAACAACACCGAACGATTCGACGATGTGACAGCTAGGGCAGTCGCGGGATGAGTGAATGCAGGAATCACACATCTGCCAGTGTTATGGGAACAAACTTCGGAAAGTACAATTGAAAGACCAAGAGTGGCATTAGGAACTGCGACAGCATACCTAACACCGGTATACGAAGCAATTGCTTCCTCGAACTCGGCGACCTTGCTACCCTCGGTAAGCCAACCACTGTCCATGACATCTTGAACAGCTTGTTTCTCCGCGTCGGTTATCCAGGGTGTCATGAGCTGAATTTTACGCATCTAACCACCAGACTTAATCCTTTCAGCAGTTTCCATATTCTCTACCGCCTCTTCTATGGACACAGGAAACGCATCTTTCTCGCGAACACAACGAATGAACTCAGCAAGCTCGGCCTGGAGAGGTTCGACGCGAGGAGCAACGAACCGCTCAACAGTCTGAGTCTGCCAATAGAGATCACCAGAAAACGAAGACCCACCTGGTTTGCGATACACAACGAACTCTTGGGTGATGAAATCACCGACGACCGTGTAAGTGTCACACTCGATTCGAATATCGCGAACCTTCTCATCGCTGACACGACTAGATGACAACGACACAACACAATCACCAAACTTGAGCAGCGCGTGCGCGACAGAATCATTCACAACAGAAACCACAGAATCTGGACATCTGTCAAAGAACAAGTGACGAACAAGGTCTATGTCGTGGATCATCAGATCGTCAACAACATCAGTATCGACTACACGAATCGAACCAGGGTTATGGCGTCGGATCGAAATGTAACGAGGATCCTTAATCCAGTCAACGATCATGTTTGGAAGTGAATTGAACCGCTCAATGTGACCAACGCCAGATCCGACTGGACAACAAAGCGATTCGAGGGTGTACGCATCATCGAGCGAACCAGATATGGGTTTTTCAACTAAAAACGGAACGTATTCATCGACAGCGACGCGAACAGCATCCAAATGAGATGACGTTGGCACGCAGATACTAACCAGGTTCGCGGTCTGGAGAAGATCGTGTAGTGACGCAATTGGAACAGCGCCATACCTGGACTTCATCAGTGAGCAACGAGACGAGTCGACATCATATACAAGAACGTCATCAATGCCACGTAGTTGAGAATATACTCGGACGTGATTTTCGCCCATGCG
This sequence comes from Acholeplasmataceae bacterium, assembly GCA_041656835.1. Taxonomy (GTDB): domain Bacteria; phylum Bacillota_I; class Bacilli_A; order Acholeplasmatales; family Acholeplasmataceae; genus Acholeplasma. The sequence goes on from JBBACV010000053.1 coordinate 2,265, forward strand.
ACCGCAACCGATAACTCCGGCTATCATACTTTGACACCATCCGTAAACTACCCCGCCCTGAAGGACGGGGACTCCGGGCTGCCACGAAGTTGAACCAATTTACAAGCAGGGTGGGGGCGAGTTGCGCGAGTGGACGGAAGACGACGATAAGCAGCGTAACACTGCTTGCAGCGAGAGTGGTGGCCACCGGGCCTAGACTTATCACGGAAAAACTCACTAAGTGGTTTCTCTACATGACATGTAGAGCAACGTTTAGTTTCCATTAGAGCCACCATCGAGAACATCGGGCTTTTTGGAATACACACCGTGCTGAGCGATGACAGCAATGGATGCAATATCTTCCATTGCGCGGGTTATGCGATTTTTATCCATAGGAACTGAAGGAAGTATAGCAACAACATCGTTAGCGATAACAATAACTTCATCCCCTGGAACTATACCATGACCTTTAATCCATTCGGATGGAACCGAAATTTGATGTGAGCGACCCGACTGGATAACACTGCGCTTGGCAACCAGTACCATATAGGAGCATGTGTAACACATGGTATATAATATTTGCGGGAGACAAATATATAACAGCAATTTAAATAGAACCACTGGCATATTTTGATATATGTGCCCGGCATTCACCGACATGAAAAGGGTCAGCTACGCGCCTGAATCACTACTGGAATCGCAAAGCACAGATCCTGCCGTAGGAGGAACGGTAGTGGCGTCGTGGCACGACTGGCCCCCATATTATGTCGAAATGGAACGTTTAGTAGTCGAACACGGAGCCCAAGACCTAGATGCAGTAGTGTCAGCAGACGGTTACGCGCGGAAAATGAGCTTCCACGCGACCGCAGGACCACTGGACACGGTATCAGGAAACCACGCAGACTTCTCAAAGATAATCGCGAGAGATACACTAGAACTAATGGTACTGCCGACAACCGGAGTAGCGGACTCGGACATAAACGTCAGATGGAACATGACAGCACGATATCCAACCGTGGCAGACAAACTAAGAATCGAGAAAGCAACAAAGTCGCCAGTCGCAATGAACGCCGCAGAAAAAGCTCTGGTAGAAAAATACAACATGCGAAAACTGCTGGCAATGGGACTGCTACCGAGAAACGAAGACCTTCTAGGAGACAACGTCTTCAAATGGTTCGACGAGATACAGACCGTCGCGAGACGCGTACCAGACATAGACGACGGAGACGAATGGGTAGTCGGCGGAGAGCTTAAAGTTCCATACGAGAAAGTATACACACTTCTCGGGATAGCATTTGATCCGACTGCAGCAGCTCTAGTAGGCCAAGGCGGAATAACATTCAACGAACTTTGGATAAAGATAGACAGAGACGCAATCAACGACTACATGGTACTAGACGCAATGACACTACCAACCGATGGCGTAGCAGGAGATAACGTGTTCCTAAGCAGGATGTTCATGCCAGCACTGGAAAGAGTGGAAGTGCGACTAGATAACCAATCGGGATCAAACATATCGGAGTCAGACGATCTGACGATACGATTCCTATACGGCGTGCGAGACATGAACGTGTGCGACCACCTGATGTGGAACTACGAATTCCTGAGCGAAGCAGCTGAAGAAGCCGCAATAGCATTGGACGAAGAATACATGTTGCGAGAAAAACTTGCAGCTGGACTGATAGATCCGCTACAACCTAGCCAGATAATGAACCTGAAACTGCCTTGAGGTGAAGATATGGTCAGTAACGACGCACCAAGGAAGACACCATTCTCAGTGGATGGTTACGCATTCCCAGTAGCTGGAGAAAGCGGTCTGATACTTCTGGACTTCGTGCGAGACCATGCCCAAGGACTGCGAACAACAGCCAAGTCGTTGGCAATAAGAAACGCCGGACCAGGTGTGATATACTATATGCTGAGCGAAGACGGCGAGCACTGGGGCGAGCTTTCATCGATACCTGCAGGAAACACTGAAGGATACGCATACGAAGACGGGATCGAAGCAGCTCAGATGCGAGTATACGCAAGCGTGGCACTGACAACAGTGTACATACGAGCAACCCCTGGTAGGACGGAGTAGACATGCCATACTTCGACGGTGTAAACGGATATCTAGTGATAAGGCCAGAAGTTGAACTAGCACATATCGCAGGAGTAGGAAAACCTACAGTCGTGCATCACGGCGCATCCCATGGGTACTCACTGCCAATATACGCGGACAACGACGAAGAAATATATATGCACGACCACATACCAGGGAGATGGGACAGCGCAAGCGACATAGTAGTAACAGCGAAAGGATACTTGGGAGCAGCGGAAGACGTTGGAGACAGCTTCAGATTACAGCTAAGCTGGTCAAATAAGGCTATGACATCGGGAGTGGTACCGAGCACAACAACTGACATCAACGTGGAAACAACACTGACCGAAGGGAGAAACGCACAGTATTCCGCGTACAAGATAAATTTCACAATAGACTGGAATTTACTGACACCGAACATAGCGATAGATGATTACCTAGCAATGCGACTGAGACGCATAGCAGCAGTAGGAACTGACATAGACGGAGAATTTGTCATCGTAGACATTGTAATGACATACAGAACAAACAAGTACTACAGAGCGATGATATAAATGGTCTACATGGCACAATCGAGTGTCAGGTTCGAAATCAGCGAGCTGGCGGTGTCGAAATCAGGATGGACGACACTATTCGTTGACCAGGCATACGCGGCAGCACACGACGACAACGACGGATACTCGTGGGCGAAGCCAAAAAAAACAATAGCAGGAGCACTTGCAGACGCCGAACCATGGTGCAAGATTTATGTCAAGTCTGGTGAGTATGCAGAATCGATCACGATTCCACACGAACACGTACAGTTGATAGGGATAACAGAAGACGGAGCATCTGCAGCAAAGATTGTAGCAACTGGGGGAACGGCGCTAATAATCACGGCTGGATTCTGCGCAGTAGAAAACATAGCAATAGAAGCGACAAACCAGCACGGTATCCAAGCTACTACACCAGGACACAGATTCGACAGGATAGCAATGGACCTGACAAACACGTCGGGATCAGCAAAATATGGGATCTGGCTGAACGACTCCGACAGATCTGAAATATGCAACTGCCACATAGATGGTAACGGCAGCGACGACATGATAGGGATAATCATAGGAGAAGATTGTGTCGATGTGCTGATACACGACAACTACATAACAGGATGTGGCGACGGTATAGGCGATGCCGGATGCGCTGCCGGAGGAGTATGCGGGAACGCAGGATACTGTATGGGAGTAGCAGAAACAGCACAACGATCTCATGTATACGGAAACATAATGATCGATTCTTGTGTAGGGATATATCTATACAAGCATGGCGGAGAAGACTACAAGGGGCACTCAATTATCCACAACCAGTTCTACGAGATATGCAACTACGACGTGTATGATCAATACGATCCAGATGACGCATCAGACCCAAGTGGAATAATAATACGCGAAAACTTCTACGGATACACGGGGTGGTTCGACGACACGGACCGAGATGGGAGGGCCGACTACATGGTGAGATGCTACAGCAACTACGATAGAGCGCCACTATCCAGCCCGAGAGCATGGGAGACACAAGCAATACCGAGGGCGAACCTACCATGAAAAAGGAAGTGAGCATACAGAAGAAAGGGGACGGTAAAGGACAGCTAAAAACAAGAAAGCTAGAAGGATTGCTGGACGGCGAACCACATACATTCAAAATAAGACCATACGTGACAGAAATAAAGCAAGTTGAATGGACAGTGCCAGAACAACAAGAAAAACAAAAAAAGACACGACGACCAAGCGGTAGAAAGAAACCGGTGAGGAGAACGCGATGAGACTAGACCCATTTGCTGGCTCGCCGGCGCACGTAAGCATGGTGGACGGATTCGATGACGCATCAATAGATATAGCAGTATGGGGCACAAAAGTAGAAAACGGTGGAACAGCAATAACAGAATCAGGCGGGTTCCTAACAATAGCGAACGCTGCGGGAGCTGCAGGAATATCATATCTACCAACATTGCACAACTACGGAGATTACATAGTCTGCCAAGTAGAAATAACAGTAGTCGATGGCGAAGCAGCAGGTGATGGCGAACGATGCGAAGCATCGCTGGTCTGGTACAAAGACGCCGAGAACTACGTGAAATGGGGAGTGTATAGAGACACAGGGAATGCAGTAAACTCATCAGGATATCTAAGATACAACATAAACGGAGCAGGAGAATCAGCGACCGATATAACAGCAGTAAATATTGACAACGATGCGCACACGTTCAAAATAATAAAACACGCGAGCCAGGTAGAAATCTACTATGATGGAGTATACCAGACAGGGATAGCGTTTCAGGAAATAATAAACTACAACGTTAGATTAGAAGCAGGGACACAAGACGCTGGAGATACAATTGACATCGATTTCGACGACTTCAAAATGTTCAACAACACAGATCCATTTGGAACAGATCTGGCAAGCGTAAACACGGATCTGGACACAATAGAAGCATTATTAAATGGATCAAACGTAACAACAGGATCAGGAACCGTATCTGTAGCATTAAACGGCGTACCATACGCAGTAGAGTTCACAACAGCCATATTCGGATCAGTATTCGAAGTAACGTTTATAGCAGACCTAGACGCAGCAAACGGATTCGACACGAACGCAAAAGCAAATTGCGTTTTGGACGTGGGCATATTCAAAGAGTTTGGAGGAGCATATCCATCGCTACCACAGGATACCTACGCATGGCAAAAAGATGTAACGCTGGATAGAAACGTGGATATCGATCACATAAGATGCGCAGAAGATACAAAAATAACGTTCGAAGTTGATTTAATCCCAGATGATACAATCAGCGTGCCGTACAGATACATAGTACGGAGGCTGAAGACATAATGGCCGTAGTCTACAACAAACAAGCAAATCTGGCAGCTGCTCGACAGATATCACTAACAATTTTCAGAAATCCGGTGGGCACGGCGCTAACCGGATACCGAACGGAGCTCGACGGAGCAACAATCTGCAGCAAGCTCAACCCAGGAACAGACCCTTCTTTAATTCAAATCGCAACACCAGACGATAAAATAATTCAAGCGAAATGGCAAGAGTCATACGGAACAGACGTTGACGACTGCAAAGTGTGGACAAAAATCTCACCAGACGCAAACGGGTTTGTGCCAATAATCATATACGACACACCGCCAAGCGAGGAAGAAGATAACGAAGACGACGAGCACAAAACGTTCGTGACAGACATAACAAAAGAAAAGGGATATGTAACACACTACCTTTTCGCAGGAGCATCGACTCCAAGCGGCTGGACGCTAGAATCAGGACCGGGGGGA
>JBBACV010000054.1:0-7548 GCA_041656835.1 Acholeplasmataceae bacterium
GTTAACCCAAGTGAGTTAACAGGTATTACTGTTGATATGGAAGATTATCCTGACTTAGGACCAATCTTAATGGCTCTAGGTGCGGTCTCAAAAGGCAAAATGACTTTAACAAATGCGAAAAGATTAAGAATTAAGGAATCAGACCGGATAAGCGCAATGACTCATAATTTAAATAAATTAGGAGTTAAAACTAAAGAACTAATTGATGAAGTTACGGTTTACGGTAAAGATAATTTGTCTGGTGATGTGTTATTAAACACCTTTAATGATCACCGGATTGCGATGGCATTAGCAATTCTATCAATTAAATGTGAAAATCCTATTTATTTAGATGATGAGACAGTCGTTTCAAAAAGTTATCCAAACTTCTTTGAAGAATTTATTAGATTAGGAGGTAAAGTTAGTGAATGATTTATTAAAACTTCGTAATAACATCGATGAAATTGATAATGAGTTAATTGAGCTACTTAAAAAAAGATTTTCAATTGTTATTGATGTAAAAAAATATAAATCAATTAATAAATTACCTGTTTTAGATGAAAATAGAGAAAAAGAAATCAATTTAAAACTTAAAAATAAGTCAGGTAACTTTTATAAAGAAATTGATTTAATTTATCAAGCTATTTTAAAGGTCTCAAAGGATTTACAAAATGAATAAATTTGGATTAATTGGGAAAAATATTGAATATTCTAAATCTAAAATAATTCATGAAACAATTTCAAAGAAATTAAATCATAATTTAAATTATGAAATAATTTCATTAAAGAAAGATGAAGACGTAATTCTTTATTTAAATAAATTAAGAAACAAAGAATATCAAGGATTTAACGTAACTATCCCATATAAAGAAGTTATTATGAATCACCTTGATATAGTGAGTGATAAAGCCCAAAAAATTGGTGCCGTTAATACCGTTTATGAAAAAGATGGATTATTGATAGGAACTAATACTGATTATGATGGTTTTAAATTATTTTTAGAAATTAGAGAAATTGAAATAAACGATAAAAATATTTTAATTTTAGGCTCAGGTGGCGCTTCAAAAGCGATTTATAATGTCTTTAAAGATAAAGGCATTATTCCGGTAGTTGCAAGTATTGAACCTAAAATTAATTATCCTTTTAAAAAAATTATTAAATGGAACTTAATTGATAAATCTTACGATATTTACGTAAATGCGACTCCAGTCGGAACTTATCCTAATATTAATGAAAGCCCAATTGATATAAACCTAATTAAAGATAAGGTTGTTTTAGATGTTATCTACAATCCTAAAACAACCAAACTAATGAAAAACGCTAAAATATCATATAATGGATATGACATGTTAATCATTCAAGCGATTAAAGCTCAACTAATTTGGTTTAATAACGATTTAGTAATAAATTCTAATTTAGTTGATGAAATTAAGGAGAAACTCAAATGAATAGTTTTGGAACATTATTTAAAATAACATTATATGGTGAATCCCATCAAGATGCGATTGGGATTGTTATTGATGGAATTACTCCAGGTTTAAAAATTAATTGGGATTTAGTAAATTTAGATTTAAGTAAAAGAAGACCAGGTAAAATAGGTACAACCCCAAGAATTGAAGAAGATAACCTTATTATTACTTCAGGAATCTTTAACGGTTTAACAACTGGTTCACCAGTTCATGTAATGATTAAAAATGAAAATGTTAAATCAAAAGATTATAGCCATTTAGTTAATCAACCTAGACCAGGTCATGCTGATTATGTTGCTAGAACTAAATATAACAATTTCCATGATTATAGAGGTGGTGGCAGATTTTCTGGAAGACTTACAGCACCGATTGTTGTTGCAGGTAGTATTGCCAAACAAATGTTAAACTTTAATTTTTCTCATAAACTTATTCAAATTGGTGGCCTAAAAGATATGAGTAAGATTGATGAATATTTATTAGAAATTAAAGAAAAAGGTGAATCAGTTGGTGGAATTGTTGAATTAAAAGTTTCAAATGTTCCGGTTGGAATTGGTGAACCAATGTTTGAAAAATTAGATGCAAAAATTGCCCAGATGCTATTTTCAATTCCAGCAGTTAAAGGTGTTGAAATTGGATTAGGATTTAGTGGCGCAGATAAAATGGGTTCAGAGTTTAATGACCGTTATGAAGATAAAACCGGTAAAACTATTACTAATAATTCAGGAGGAGTATCAGGTGGGATTTCAAACGGTAATGATATCATAGTAAAAGTCTTTATTAAGCCAACTTCAAGCATTTCTAAAAAGCAATCATCATTTAATTTAAAAGAAGAAAAAGTGAAAGATTTTAAAGTTGGGGGAAGACATGATGTCGCGATTGTAAGAAGAGCAGGAATTGTATTAGAAAATGCACTAGCAATCGTTTTAGCTGATCTTTATTTATGGAGTAAAACGTACAAGTGATTAAAGAAATTATTCATACGACAATTAAAGTATTAATTGTTGCCTTACTTTCAAGTGTTATCGCCTATCTTTTAAATATTAATGATTATATTTTAGTTGGTATTTTAGGGATACTCTCTGTTTCAATAACTAAAAAAGAGACTATTAAAAATTCAGCTAAAAGATATATTAATGTATTATATGCCTTATTACTTGGAACAATCTTTTTTGGGTTCTTTGGGTTTAATTTATTAGTCTTTATTATTTTTATTGCTGTATTTTTATTTACTTCATATCTTTTAAAAATCGATATAGGATTAGTCCCAGGAATCGTATTAGTAAATCATATCTATAATTATGGAACAATTGATAAAAGTTTTATTTTAGAAGAAGCATTAATTATAACCATTGCGGTTTTTATTGCCGTATTTGTTAATATTATTTATCCTTCATATTGGGAAAAAGAAGCTAAGTTAAAATTAAAAGAGGTTGATAATTTAATTAAAAATTATTTAAACGAATTATCTAAATCATTTAATGATAAAAAGAAAAAAGCAAAAGAAAAATATAGCGAAGAAATAAATAAGGCGATTAATGAAAACATCTTATTTATTGAACATAATGAAAAGAATAAATTATTTTTAAATGATTACCGTTATTTAGCTTATATTTATATGCGTAAAGAACAAATAAATAGATTAAATAACATTTATGAGAATTATTTAAAAATAAATGTATTTCATCAAAATCAAATTGAAATTTCAAAATATCTAAGCGAATTAGAAACCGACATTAGTGATCAAAATTATGCAATTAAACAATTAAATAAACTGGATGATTTATTAAATGAGTTTAAAAAAGAAGAACTCCCTAAAACTCGTGATGAATTTGAAACCAGAGCCCTTCTTTTTTATATTGTTGAAGAATTAAATAACTTTTTAAAAGTAAAGGAAACTTTTCATGAAAAGTTTCCCTTATTTAAATTATAAAATTATTTATTCAAATATTTTTTTGCATTTAAAACAGTGATTTCCTTACTTTCAATTAAATAAGTAACTACATCATTTAAATTATCTTGATTAGCGCCTGCCTTTAAAGCAATGCTTCTAGCATGAAGCTTTAAATGACCTTTATTGATTCCATCAGTTGTTAAGGCGTATAAAGCGGCGAAGTTTTGAGCTAATCCTAAAGAGGCTGCAACTTTCATTAAAGAAGTTGCATCTTTTATTTTTAAGATTTCATAACTTAATTTAGCTTTTGGTAAAATATTAATTGATCCCCCAATTGTTCCCAGTTGAAGAGGAATAATGATTTCGCCAATTAAATAATTGTTTTTAAATTCCCAAGTTGCAAGGGGTTGATATTTACCACTAATAGCAGCATATGAATGAGCGGCTGCTTCGATTGCTCTAGTATCATTTCCGGTCGCAAGCATTAAAGCACTAATCCCGTTCATAATTCCTTTATTATGGGTACTAGCACGGTATGGATCAATTGATGCATAAAGTGAAGCATCATGAATGTCTTTAGCAACTCTATCACTATTTTTTAAGGTATTGGGATCTATTTTAACTGATGCTTTAACTAAAGACTTAGTTGCAAGATTTGATAAGATACTCATTAGGATATTATCTTTATAATTAATTTCAATGAAACTTGCGATACTTTCTAAAATCGTGTTAATTGTATTAGCTCCCATTGCATCTAAGGTGTTAATTTCACAATATAAAGTAGCGAAGTTATATTCTTTTTTTTCTAAATAAAAATCTTTTAATCCCCCACCTAATGAGGCAATATTAGGATGGGCTTTTAAAGCAACTTTAAAGATATTGTCGCGATTTTTATTAATAAAGTTTTCTAATTCATTAAAGTTTATGATATCTTTAAAAATTATTTGTCCTAGACCCATTCGGTTAAGACTATCTATTTTAAAACCGCCATTTCTAGCGATTATTTTAGCGGCATAAGATGCTCCGGCAATAACAGAAGGCTCTTCCGTTGCCATTGGAATATGATAATATTTACCATCGATTAAAAAATTAGGAGCAACCCCTAAAGGAACTTCATAAGTTGTAATATAATTTTCAATTAAGTGATTAAAAAGTTCAGAATCTAAAATAGTATCATATTCTTTTTTATATAAATTATTTTTAGATAGAACTTCTATTCTTTCATTTTTACTTAATTTATGGATAGATTTTAGTTTTTTCATAAGCACCTCTTTCCATCAATATTATAACACGTATGTAAAATTATATATTTTTCTTATGGTATAATAAAACTACTTAAATTAAGAAAACGAGGATAAAATAAAATGAAAATTGGAATTAGTAAACTATCTTTTTATGTTCCAGAGTTTTATTTAGATCAAATAGATTTAGCTTTGGCTAGAGAAATTGATCCAAACAAATTTACTAAAGGGCTTCTTCAAAATAAAATTGCGGTTGCACCTTTATATGAAGATCCTATTTCAATGGCTTTAAATGCTAGTGACAAAGTTTTAAATGATAAATTAAAAGAAGAAATTGATTTGGTGATCTATGCCACTGAAAGTGGCTTAGATTATTCTAAGGCTGGTGCCACTTATTTAATTGATTTATTAAATATAAATGAAAATGCAAAAGCAATCGAATTTAAACAAGCCTGTTATTCATTAACGGCTGGTCTATATTTTGCCAAAGCTCATATTGCCCTAAATCCTTTAAGTAAAGTTTTAGTTGTTGGTTCTGATATTGCAAAATACGGGATAAATACCGGTGGTGAACCAACTCAAGGAGCTGGTGCGGTTGCTGTAATCGTTGAGAAAGATCCTAAAATAATGGAACTTAATTTTTATAATAGTGTGTTTTCAGGTAATATATATGATTTTTGGCGCCCTTTAAATCATGAATATGCTTTAGTAGATGGCCATTTTTCAAATGAAAAATATAAAGAATATTTCATAAAAACAAGTAATGACTACTTTAATAAAACTAACACATCAATTAATGATTTAAAATCAATTGTATTTCATACGCCATATGTTAAATTAGGACTTAGAAGTTTAGAATTAATTTCAACAAACGAAAATCATTTTAATAATTATGAACAAGGAACAGTTTATAATAAAGAAGTTGGCAATATATATACCGGTTCCCTTTACTTATCATTAATTTCTTTACTTGAAAATGCCGCTCTAAAAGAAAATGATAAAATCGGGTTATATTCATATGGTTCAGGCGTTGTTGCTGAATTCTTTGAAGGAATCATTATGCCTAATTACCAAGATCACTTATTAAAAGATTATCATTTAGATTTAATAAAATCTAGAACAAAATTAAGTGTTAAAGAATATGAAAAAATAATTAAACAAAATATTATAGAAGATATTACTTTTGATTTAAAAAAGAACCAAAGATTTAAATTAAAAGAAATTTTAAATCAACAAAGACATTATATAAAAATATAACCCAAAAAGGCCTTAAACTAAATGTTTATGGCCTTTTTCATGATATAATTTAAATATGATTTATGAATTAAACAAAGTAAAAGGCTTAGGCTTTAAAACGATTAAAAAACTTAATCAATTAGGAATCAAAAACACTTATGATTTAGTTTTAACTTTTCCTAAAAGTTATTTAAACCTTGATAAAACTAAGTATCAAGATCTTAAACATGATGAAAACATTACGGTGATGGGTGAAATCATTAGTGATATAGTTTATACGAAAAAAAAGGTTCCTTTAGTTATTACCGATATATTACTTGATAGTCATAAAATAAGATTAATTATTTTTAATCGTCCTTATTTAAAAAACTCATTAAAAATCGGTGATAAAGTATTAATTAAAGGGAAGTATAATTATTTTAAAAAAGAAATAGTTGTTAATTTTATTTCTTCAAATCTAAATCTTCCAACTATTACACCTGTTTATAATTTGGATGGAATTTATGATTATGTAATTATTAATGCTTTAAAATATGTTTTTGAAAATAATTTAGTTGATATTTATGAAACACTACCAAATGAAGTGGTGTTTAAATATAAATTATTAAAAAGAATTGATACAATTAAAAACATTCATTTTCCGAAGGATTATTTTATTTTAAATAAAGTTAATAAAAGGTTAAAACATGAAGAAGCTTTTCTTCATTTATTTAAATATCTAAGTCAAGTTGATCCTAGAAATAAAAGAAAAACTATAAATTATGACTTAGATATTGTCAAAGGATATATTAAAAAAATACCTTATGAGTTAACTGATGAACAGAAAAATGTCGTCAATGAAATATATTTAGATTTTAAAAAGGATGAATCCTTATACCGTTTAATTGAAGGAGATGTTGGAACTGGTAAAACAGTGGTTTCATTTTTAGCAGGTATCGGAATGGTTACAAGTAAATATCAAGTCGCCATGATGGCACCAACAGAAATTTTAGCCAGACAACATTATGAAAACTTTAAAAATTTATTTCCAGATGTTAAAAGTATTTTTTTAACTTCAAGTTTAAAAAACAAATCTGAAATAATAAAAGAGATAAGCACATCTAAACCTAAATTTATTTTTGGAACTCATGTTTTAGCTTCTGACAATATAGTATTTAATAATTTAGGTTTAGTAATAATTGATGAACAACATAAATTTGGTGTAGAAGTTAGAAATAAATTAATAAATAAATCAGTTACAAAAGATATAATATATTTAACTGCAACCCCAATACCAAGATCATTATCACTAACTTTCTTTGGTGATTTGGATGTTAGTATTATTAAAGAAAAACCAATTATTAAAGAAAAAGTTGAAACCAATATTATTAATGATGATATCAATTTAATAATTAAAATATTAAATGACGCACAAAATAAAAATGAACAAAGTTTTATCGTTGTTCCAGCAATTTTAGAAAATGAAAATAAAGCTTCGATTACAGAATATGAAGAAAAATTAAAACCTATTTATAAAAATGATTTATATGTTATTCATGGTAATTTAAAACCTGAAGAAATTGATGAAATAATGAATAATTATTTAGAAAATCACAAAGGAATTCTTTTATCAACAACAATTATTGAAGTTGGTATTGATGTTAAAAATGCAACTTCAATGATTATTATTAATGCTGATAATTTTGGATTATTTCAACTTCATCAATTAAGAGGAAGAGTTGGTAGAGGTGAA
>JBBACV010000055.1:0-7529 GCA_041656835.1 Acholeplasmataceae bacterium
ACCTCTAACCCAAAATCTCCATAAGAGAGCTATACATTTTGAGCGTGTTGCAGTCGAAGTAAGCGTACCTGTTCTCGTCTTGTGCAGACTCGTAAATGATCGCTTCAACAAGCGCGTACGCGGCTTCCAGTGTCGGTAACGTAGCGATCTCTTCAAGACCGGAATACCGACCCGTGTTCCCCGCCATCTCTACACTGTACTCTACAACGTCACTCTTCTCGTACCGAAACTCGCACACCTCAAAGTCAGCGATACCGTCATCAATACAGATAATGTGCCGGTGTTTGGTCGAGTTGCACCCGTGTTCACCTTCAAGACCTACAACATACATACAACCAAATTGTACCATATACCTATATAATGGTTCTCTCTCCGAGTAATATCCATCAACGATTTATAATAATAGACTAATATTTCTTCTGGTGAAACGACTATGGAATCTATAGAAGCGATTTTCGCTATACTCGGAATCCTGAGTGCTGTCGGGTTTGGGTATATAGTGAACGATGTGCGCTACGCAAAAGGGAAGAAGATCCTGAAAAAGATCCGTGAGATGATTGACTACGTAGACGATGCGGTCTATGACGACCACGTAACAGAAGAAGAGTTCCGTGTCGGTTGGGAGAAACTGAAAGCTCTCTACGCTGCTTTAATGAGTTGATACTATCATGAACCAAACAACAACGAGTGACTATAATTGCGCTCGGAGATGGAACGACGACAACTACTGTTGTTGCCGGTGTAACCGTTTCCGTTGTTGCCAGAAGTGTTGCAGGAGAACGATTTATGTACAGTACCCGCCACCCCCGCAATGGACAGACAATAACTGGTACTGGACAGGCACTACAACTACAACAACTACTTGGAGCAACTCTGAATGAGCCGTGTCAACAACAAATGGGTCAACGAAGAGTCGTGGACGTTCCATATCACTAACAAGAACCTTTTAAGGAGCATCATCGATTCGGAAGACGACAAAGAACTGATGCGGGTTAAAGAACTTGAGTTCGATGAGAAATGGCTGGTCAACGATGGCGAAGGCGATCCACCGAACATGGACTGGATTCGGGCTATCATCAAAGCGTGGTCGGAAGAGTACTTAGACGGCGCACCGATCTGGTTGAAGAAGTTCAAACTCGTCCCACTTATAGAATCGTTGTACCGGCAAGATTCCGCGTATGCTGAACGGATCGGCGGTGTTGTCCAATGGATCATCTACAACGAGAAGTACTGGCAGATGTGTGACACGAAACAGAAGAAAGTCAAGTTTGTCGAAGACTGTCGCGACTGGTGGTTAGAAGAAGACCATCGCGGTAGGACACGTAACTGGATAAACAAGATGTGGACTCGTGTACTGAAATGGTATGCCAAGAAGAAGTTCTGGTACGACACTATCAACTTCCTGATCGATTACACTATTGAACACAAAGGCGAATGGCAACCACACCCCATGTACGATCCTAAGGTCTGGTTCCCGCGAGGGCGCGGTAAGATCAACGATAAGGTACACGGAGGGTTAGCATAAATGGCAGTAACTACGCAAGCCGTCAGCAGTAAAGACCATACTATTGAAGACATCCTGGTATCACAACTCGAATACCTCAAAATCTTTGACGGTCCACCAGTAGAACACCCTATACTTGACCTTCTCGCTGACGCTACAACCAACTACAAGTCTTATGAGATTGTATCGAAAGATCCCAACCTCTTAATCCTCTGGCATCACATGGAATGGGTCAAAACGTTTGAACCTGAATGGAAATATAAAAATGCTTATATAAATCAGGAGAGAATAAAATGTATCCTGTTCCATGAGAATCCCTGGTTCAGGAGCAGAATGGGTAATGAGATGTGGTGGTATGTAAACTACCAAAACCAGGATTCTTATTACGTGCTAACATGGGAAGACTTTTATGACCCTCGAAAGTGGTATAACCCCGGAGAACCCCGCAGACCTGAACATGGTGGTCTTGCAAAAGGGAAACGAACTTGAACTACTTACCAAGTTAAAATATACCACTGACAGAAAAATCTACGGGTGCGCTCATTTCCCCGAAGTTGATCGGGAGAAAGAACTCATCCTTTCTGAAGCCATAGAAAAAGGTCTTCCCGACTTCATGGAACACCCTATTTTGCACTATCAACATACGGAACGACCTGTAGGCGTCATAAACAAAGCCGAGATAGGTGAAGATGGTGCATTACTACTCGAAGGAAGCATATTCGATACCCCGGACACAGATGATGTCTGGGACGAAATAGTTTCTGGAGGTCTAAATAAATTCTCGGTGTTCGGTAAACGTATAAAGGGATCACAGGAATGTGCATTGTCTCCGATTGTGCGTTCTACCCCATGCGTCACGAAAGCTATGGTGATCTATAGTATCAGTGTTGTTGGGGATAATGCCATGAACCAGAACACGTTCCTCAAAGTGGCTAAAGGAGGCAATTCTATGCCAGAGGAAGAAGAGAAGAAGAAAGAGGAAGGTAAAGACGAAGATGTCGAGAAAGGTGATGCCGAACAGGAGATGCCTACACTCGCACATTCTGAATCTAACATAAGCTCTGTTCTCGAACGAATCGGAAACCTGGAGAAAGCGTTTGAAGAGATGAAACAGATGCCAGAACCTACAGAAGAGATCGGTAAAGGCGAGGACGAGGAGGAAACAATGGAAGAGAAGAAAGAAGATAAGGAAGTTGAAAAGTGTTCAGACGTGAAGAAAGCGGACGAGGCAACCCCTGAAGTCAAAGAAGAGGCTGTCGAGACGCCTGTAACCGATTTCATCACGAAAGCGACTTTCAACGACGAGATTAAGAAAGCACTTGTCCAGATCGATACTATCCAGAAGGCGTATAACGACCTGAAAGAACGTGTCGATAAGATGGAAGAGTTTGCGATCCAGAAGGGCGGCAACATCGTGTTCATCAAGGAAGACGGTGCGACTGATAACCCTATGATTGACAACCTCAAAGCAGTGGAGGGATAGACAGATGCCACTTACTAACTCACACATGTACAGAGGTAACGTAGGACGAGTCGGGTATGGTTCACTCTCTGTAGACGACAGCAACATTATAGGCGAATCGTTCTGGGGTAACGTCGCTGACGGTACACCTATCGACGATATGCGTGGTCACGTCAGGAAAGCGCAGTCCCGGTACAAGGACAACGGCGTAACCGTGATGATGCCGCTACAGAGTCCTGTAGTTGACGACATTTACAGGGATTTCATATTCGGTCCTACACACCTTATGGAGAAAGATGACTTCAACGAGTACGCGATCAAGGCTCAGCAGAAGATCATCAAGGCTTCCGAAGATTACGTCAAGGAAGTCATCAAGAAAGCAGACACTACGAGTACGCTCGATACAAGCCTGATGCATGTTATCGCCGACCAGGAAGTAACATACCTGTACAAGCGACCTTACCCGCTTCAGACGCTTATACCTGTCGAAGCGAACAAAGGTAAGACTGCAAGTTGGGATGTGATCGGACCTTACGACATCACCAGTGCTGCGTTCGGGTCAGAAGATCCTACACTGACAGAGAGCGACATGACTGCTTACAACCGTACTGACACGGTTAAGTACATGTACGCTGTCGGTAGGCTCACTAAAGCCGTCAAGTTCGCCGGTCTTACCCAGATACCCGCCCGTGACATCAAGGCGATCCGTATCGACCTTGCACAGGACGCGCTACGTGCGTTAAGGGAACGGAGCATGCTCGGTGTCAGCAGGACTGTCACAGACACGACTAACGCCTGGACTGCTGCGGCTGGTAACCAGTACAAAGGGCTGTACGAACTGATCACGTCGAACACTGCGGGTAACCCTGCAACAGGTGACCAGTGTTGGATTGATGTGTCCGGTTCGAGCGTAGACACGTACGGCGAGATCATGACCTATCTGGACGCATCGTACAGGTACATGGTTAAGTACGGTATGCAGCCGAACCTTGCAATCTGCGACTACGCTACGTTCGGTCTGATCCGGCGCGGTCTTGCAGAATACTTCCGGTACTCCGGCGAAGGACAGGAACTCATCCCTGGTGTTAGCAAACTCACGCTGACGTTCCCCAACGCTGGCGGGCTACCGCTTGTCCCACACCCGTTCATGCGGATGGACACCGGAGCTTACGGTGGTATCTTCCTGATTGATACCCGTCTGCTTGCCCGGAGAACGTTGTGGGCTGACACGTACGAAGAGCTTGCAAACATAAACACAAGCGACAAATTCGTGATCTCTGCTGCCGAAACACTGATTGACAAGTCGGATATCGACGGATCAAGTTCGCTTCATGGCGGACTGTTCGGGATCACAATCTGAGGTGATTAAGAAATGACTATAGTAACTGCAACGGGAGAGAAGATGGTTGGCGCTCCGTTCTGTGCTGTGATTGCTGCTAAAGCTGCTCAGAACGATATCGTTACCCTCTTCGACAATCCCGGTGTAATTCCACGCGAAGTAATGACTTTCGCGAACGCGGCGTCTCTCAGTGCAGGGACACCCGAATGGTGGGAGTACACCGTTATCAGGAACGACGGCGGGGACACGTCTACCGATACCAGTGTCGCGTATGACACTGCTGTAGCCGGAGAAAGGCACTCTGGAGGGTACTACGTTCTCGCCCCGGCAAGCGGGGAGATCCTATACGTTATCGCTGATAGCGGGTATGATACTACCGAAGGAACGCTTACCTGTATAAGGGGTTGTCTCGGAACCACTGCCGCTGATATTGCCGATGACGATTACTTGGTCGTGATGAACGCGATCAAGCTGAAAGGCAGTTTCACCGGCTACACGATGATAATGTACGATGAACTTCCATACGATCCGAAAGCGGAAGTTTTCTGAGGTGGGGTAGATGAGCTGGTTCTACCGCTTTTTCAGTAAAAGCGATAACGAACAGGTTGTCACATTGAACAGTCCATACATTCAGTTGACAGGCTCAGCGACTCTTACTGGAGCCTTGACGGTTTCAGATAGTCCGGTCTATTTCGGTACTGGCACACTTGGTATCTTCTTCGGTACTGCTACACCGTGGAGTACCGGGATTGCTGATGCAGATAAGGGAAGCATTTACATGCAAACGGTTGGAGGTACAATCTACTACAAGACGGATTACGGTTCAAAATCCTGGTCTACGGTCACTGGAACTACGTCGTAGGGGGGTTTGATCTCCTATGGCGTATTTTTCACAGACCGATATAGAGGAATATACAGGGTTCAACTACACTGACGCCAAGAACGCTGGTGTGACAATGAACGCTACACAATGGGCGACCTTGTGCAGCAATATCGTAGATTACGTCACCCAAACAGTAAACAGGTGGTGTAACGTCGAATCGTTTGAATCACATGAAGTCACTGAGTACCATGACGGTAAAGGTGCTGCTGGTGACGATGATACATACCTTGAATGGGATATTACCTTCTTCTTGAGAGAGTACGCTACTGGCGTGTCAACCGTCTACATTGACGGTAACAGTAAAACCGCTACAATTGATTGGGCTACACGGTGGGAACGTAGCACAGCAACCGCCGGGGATTACGAGGTTGCTACAAGGAACGAACTGACTACTGTTAAGTTCCATAACAACTACCCGTCAGAAGGCACGAACAATATCAAGATCGTTTACTATGCAGGGTATCCTTCGGGTTCGTCCGAACTTAACGAGATCAAACTATGTTGTCTTAGGATGGCAAGCAACATCTTATCTAACAAGAAGAAGATTCAGGAGGCGTTAACAGTAAGGGGTACAGACGTGCGAGATTACGCTCCGATGTTCGATACGAACGACGAGTTACTTACCGACGAGATAAAGCGTGACCTTGCCAAATACAGGCGGTACAGGTTAGGTGGGGAGGCTTGGGATTGAACCCGCACATATACTCCGAGGTTGATGCCGACGAACCTGTAACCAGGAGAGAGTGTTCTCTGTTGAGAAAGATGCTTGATGATCGGGTAAGAAGCGTGGAGACAGACCTAAAAGAGATCAAACTCGAACTCCGAACGATTAAAACCGACCTGGACAAGTTCTATGACAAACAGGAATCCAAATGGGAACGGCTTTGGATACTCATACTCACAATATTAGTCCTGGTTGCAATGGGTAGGGTTTTGGATTTGGAGTCGGTGTTAAAGATACTTATATGAAGTTCCAAGTGCATATCGCAGTAAGCAGAGAGTTAGTCGAGGCGCTCGAACGTTACCCCGAAGAGATCCCCGAACTATTCGGAGATCGGATACTGTACCATCTCGAAGAGAACTCTCCTTACGATGATGTCACACCAAGAGGAACTACTCATATCAGGCTTAAAGACAGTTGGGGTTACACCAAACCGAAGACCAGCAAGTTAGAGTTCTTCAACGACTCTTACCAACACTATTTCTTACGTCACGGTAACCTACCGCTTGGCAAGAAGTATATCGAACCGAAAAAGAAGAAGAAAGGTGGTGCTAAGGTTCTTGCGTTCCCGTGGCGCAGGATGGGTGGCAAAATGGTCTTCTACAAGCGGGTTAAAGGTATCAAACCCAACAGGAAACTGTTCAAGATAGGGAAGACTTACCGGAAAGTCATAAACGATTCCGTGAAAGAAGGTCTCATTCACGGTGAGAAAGACCTTCAGGCGTTTCTTGACCATAACGGGAAGTTTGACCGGCTTACTGAGAACAAACGACCTCGCGAGTTTATCAGGATGCCTGGAACAGCGAAACGCGCTATAGAGTTTGAGACAGAGAAGGTGTTACCCTACAGACAGAGGTTAAAGAAAGAGAAGGAACGTAAAAAATGGAACGAGGAGACGTATGGGAACAAGTAGCACGGCAATTAACGCCATTGTAGACGCACTGAAATCTGACTTGGAGACAGCGACAACGTTAGGACTTGGTGCAAGCCCGACAGTTTACGAACGAGACGAAGAACCTGCACAGATCGAACGGGAGAACTTACCCTGTGCGTTCATGGTTCCTATAGTTGAGGAAGGGTGTACTGTCGATATGAACATGCCGTGGTTCCCGGCAGACTTCGATTTCGGTATCACGGTGATGGCGTTCTATAAAGGTAACGGCGACACACCAACAGACCTTCAAACGGATCTCAGGTCGATACGAGACTACTCGTTCAACTTCGTGGACTATTACCGGACAAAGACGGGAGGTGCAATACTAAACAGAGGATCAATTCGGAACATCCGGTTAGATCAAGGATACTGGATAAGTGGTGGAGGCAACATCTTCCACTTCTGGACAGCCAAACTGGACATAACCATGAAAATATAAACACCGTTTTATATTGGAGTGGTGATTTATAAATTAACAGATGGAGGTGAGACGTGACTAATTATGCATGGTTCGCTAATTCTGCGGATATGTCGGTTACTATAGGGGCGACAACGTTCTCTGTGGCGGCGTTAAGGAACGTAAGTTTCACGCCAAGATACGAGATCGCTGAACTCTATGGTATGGAATCCACACATGTGCAGGCAAGAGCGAAATACGCGCTTAAAGTCGATGTAGCGTTTGAATA
>JBBACV010000056.1:0-7528 GCA_041656835.1 Acholeplasmataceae bacterium
ATTGTTGAATATATATATTTTGAATCAAATATATATAGTGGAAATGCAACCTTAGAAAAAGTTATAGATGAAAAAGTTGAAGTAAGTTATTTTATTAAAGGAAGACCTAAAAAATCTTTAATTGATTATAGTCAAATGAAAAACGTCAGAAAAGCCGTAAAATTTTAAAAGAAGGAATGATTAAATGAAAAGTAAAGCATTTTATGAAAATGTTACCGCCGTGGCAGAGGCGAATGAATTAACTGAAGAACAAGTACTATACGCATTTGAACAAGGACTAATTGCTGCATGTAAAAGGCAATTAGGTGTTCAAACTTGTAGAGTTGAATTTAAAAAAGAAAAAAATGAATTATTTGTATACGGACAATACATGGTTTTACCAAAAGATACATTAAATCTTAATGTTGATAAAGCCTATACATTAATTAAGTATGAAGAAGCTTTAGAATTAAATCCTAAAGCAAAAGAAGAAGAACTTCTAGAAGTATTAATTGAACCTGAAGACTTCAGTTTAAATGCATCAAGAGATTTAAAAAATCGTTTTAATGAAATCTTAAAAGAAGTTTTAAAAGAGAAAAACTATCAAGATGTTAAAGATTTAGAACATGAAATGATCAATGTTAGAGTTTTAGAAGTACAAGATGATTTTTACCGGATTGAAGTAAATAAAGATGTGATTACTTTACTACCTAAAAGAGAAACTCTTCCTATGGATCGTTTTCATCAAGGAGACCGAATTAAAGTTTATGTAACTAGTGTTGAAAAACATAAAAAAGGCTTAAGAATTATGGTTTCAAGAACTAATATTGGATTAGTTAAAAGATTACTAGAATCTGAAGTTCCTGAAATAGAAGATGGCACTATTGAAGTATTAGGTATTTCAAGAGATCCAGGAGACCGTTCGAAAGTAGGATTAAAATCTAATAACGAAAACGTTGATGTTATCGGAGCTACTGTTGGTGAAAATGGCGTTAGAATTAAAGAAATAATGAAAGCTTTATCAGGTGAAAAGATTGATCTTTATCGCTGGAGCGATAATGAAAAAGAATTAATTGCTAATTCTTTACAACCAGCACCAGTTACAGCGGTTGTTAATGTTGATCCAAAAGAGAAAAAAGCTAACGCAATCGTTCCTGACGAACAATTATCATTAGCTATTGGTAAAGGTGGTCAAAACGTTAAGTTAGCGGTCCAATCATCAGGATGGAATATTGATATAATTTCCGAATCAAAAGCTCAAGAAGACGGAATTATATTTTAAAAAGGATTAGCCAATGAAAAAACCAAGAAAAATACCATTAAGAACTTGTGTCGTTACCAAAGAAGTAAGACCTAAAAAAGAACTTATTAGAATTGTTGCCAATAAAGACGGTGAAGTCTTTGTTGATCCAACTGGTAAATTAAATGGTAGAGGCGCATATCTTATTTTAAGTGAAGAAGTTATTAATAAAGCTAAACAAAACAAAGCTTTAGATAAAAAATTAGAAATAGAAGTACCAAATTCTATTTATGAGAAATTATTTAAACTATTATGAGTTTAAATAATTTAGGATTAGCTTATAGAGCTAATAAAATTGTTTTAGGAACAGATTTAGTTATCAATCAAATGAGTAAACTAACTTTAGTTTTAATTGCAAATAACGCAAATAAAAACACAGTTAGAAAAGTATTAAATAAAACTAAAACATATAATGTTTTAGTTAATGATTCATATTCAATTAACGAACTCTCAAATGCAATTGGTAAACATAATATACAAGTCATCGGAATTACTGACAGTGGCTTTAAAAATCTCCTAAAAAAGAAAGGATCGTGATATTATGGCAAGTAGAAGACCAAATAAAAAACGACAAACAAAATCTAGACAAACACCCCGTCAATACACTCCAAAAGCAAAAGTAACTGAACTAACCTTTAGAAGTGATATGACGGTTGCTGACATTGCAAAAGAATTAAATTTATCAAACGCATTATTAGTAAAAAAATTAATGAATTTAGGTTTAATGGCAACCGTAAACCATATTCTAGACCGTGATACCGTTGAACTCTTAGCTCTTGATTTAGGAGTAACAGTAGTTGATGAAGTAATTACCGATTTAACTAGATATGATGAAATAGAAGTTGAAGATGATCCAAAAGACTTAGTAAAAAGAAGCCCAATTATTACTATTATGGGACATGTTGATCACGGGAAAACAACTCTTCTTGATACGATTAGAAAAGCTAGAGTTGCTCCTGGTGAAGCCGGTGGAATAACTCAGCATATTGGAGCTTATCAAATAAATTGGAAAAATGAACCAATTACATTTATTGATACCCCAGGTCACGAAGCATTTACCGATATGAGAGCCCGTGGTGCTAAAGTAACAGATATCGTTATTTTAGTCGTTGCAGCCGATGATGGAGTTAAACCTCAAACCCTTGAGGCAATCGATCATGCTAAGGCAGCTAAGGTTCCTATAATTGTCGCAATCAATAAAATTGATAAACCAAATAGTAACCCTGAAAACGTAAAAAGCGCTTTATCAAACCATGGTCTAGCTCCTGAAGAATGGGGTGGAGATACACCTTATGTTTTAGTCTCAGCTTTAAAGGGTGAAGGAATTGATGAGTTATTAGATGTTATTTTAGTTTATGCAGAAATGGAAGATTTAAAAGCTAACCCAAAAAGAAATGCTAGAGGAACAGTTATTGAATCATCGCTTGATAAAGGACGTGGACCTGTCGCAACCCTAATCGTTGAAACAGGAACTTTAAAAGTTGGTGATAACTTAGTTGTTGGCTCAACTTTTGGGAAAGTAAGAACATTAAATGATGATCTTAATAAAAGATATAAAGAAGTCTTACCAGGAAGTCCAATTGAAGTAACTGGTTTAAATAGTGTCCCTAAAGCAGGTGATATTTTCTTAGTCTTAGACGATGAAAAATTAGCTCGTCAAACTGCCGAAGGTATTTTATCAAAAGAACGTGAAGCAGTCTCTAAACTTCAAAAAGTTACCTCACTTGATTCATTATTTAATAAAGAAGAAGATAGTGAAAAAGAATTAAACATCATCTTAAAAGCTGATGTTCAAGGTTCAATTGAAGCCTTAAATGGAATGCTTCAAAAACTAGACATTGATGGTTTTCACGTTAATGTAATAAGAAGTAGTGTCGGTGCAATTACTGAAACAGATGTTACCTTAGCCCAAGCCTCAAGCGCAATCCTAATCGGTTTTAATGTAAGACCTAATGCGGCGGTGAAAAACTTAGCTTCTGATGAAGGAGTTGAAATTAGATTATACGATGTAGTATACCGCGTAATAGAAGATATTGAAAAAGCCTTAAAAGGAATGTTAGAACCGGTCTTTGAAGAAGTCTTTAGCGGACAAGCTGAAGTAAGAGATATCTTTAAAATCTCAAGAATTGGAACCATTGCTGGTTGTATGGTAACAGATGGTGTCATTAAAAGAGATGGGTTTGCGACTGTAATTAGAGAAGGTGTAGTTATTTATAAAGGAAAAATAGCTTCACTTAAAAGAGTTAAAGATGATGTAAAAGAAGTTAGAACTGGATTTGAATGTGGAATTAGTATCGAAAACTTTAATGACATTAAAGTTAATGATATTATCGAAGTATCAATTGAAAAGGAAGTTGAAGTATTATGAGTTTATCAACCGAACGATTAGGAACGATTATCCAAAGAGAAATCGTTCATATAATTAATGATATTATTAAAAATAGTTTAGTTGGGTTTTATACCATCACTGAAACTAGAGTAACTAAAGACTTAAGTTTTTGTACCGTCTATTATACAATCTTAAGTGATGATGAAGAAACAATTAAAATAGCTTTTGAGTTACTTGAAAAACATAAAAAAGAAATTAGAATGAAACTTGCTTCTAAAATTAGAAAGGCCCGCCGAATTCCTGATTTAATCTTTAAATATGATGAGGCTTTAGCCTATGGCAATAAAATCGATAATCTCTTAAGAGAAATCAAAAAATAAAGCATCCCTCTAGGGATGTTTTTTTAAAGAAATATTGATACATGATATAATATTTACAAAGGTGATTTAATTGATTGCAGAAGTAATAATAGATATAAAACATTTAAATATAAATCAAACCTTTGATTATTTTGTTAACCAAAAAGATCAAAGTATTATAAAAAAAGGCATGAGAGTATATGTCCCTTTTGGAGCGCAAAAAAGAGTTGGTTATGTTAGTAAAATAAAAAATAAATCAAGTCTTGCCAAAAGAGAAATAATTGAAGTAATTGATTCTTTTCCAATCTTTAATGAAGAGCTATTTAAAATTGTAGATTATCTTTTAACTAACCCACAAACTATCATTGCGAAAGCTTTTGAAACAGTTATTTCAACAGATTTATTATTGGATTACGAAAAAATAGTTAAAGTCTTAAAACCTGAATTAATTCCTAAAGAAATTAAAAATAAATTTAACCGAAAAGGCAAATGGAGTTTAACAAATAAAGATAAAACTTATAACCATTTATTAAAGAAATTAGAAGTTGATAACATCATTAAAATAGAAACAGTTTTAAAGTCCCGAGTTAAACAAAAAGAAGAAGCCTATATCGTTTTAAATAAATTTAATTACCAAGGAAACCCAAATCAATTAGAATTAATAGAAATCGTTAAAAATTATGGTGAAATTAAAAAAAGAGACCTAATTAAAGAAACATCTGCTTCAAGAGTTAATACCTTATTAAAACATGAAGTCTTAAAAGAAATATATAAACCAATCACCTTAGATTACTTAACGGATTTAAATAAAGATGAAATACCTAAATTAAATAAAGATTTAAATAATATTATTAATAATATTAGTCAAAAAAATCTATCTTATCTATTAACCAATGATTTTAAAGCCAAGCTTAATCTTTTAATCAATTTATCTAAAAAAATTATGGAAGATAAGAAACAAGTTTTAGTTTTAGCACCTGAAATATTTTTATCTAAATATTATTATGAAGAATTAATAAAATATTTTGATGAAAACATCGTATTCTTTAATGATTCAACCAAAACTCATAAACAAAGATACTTAATTTATGAAACAATTTTAAATAATGATACAGGTATTATTATTGGTGCTAGATCAAATATCTTTACTCAAGTAAAAAATCTTGGCGCTATCATTATTTTAAATAGCTATGATGATTCTTATATAAGTACGGAAGGAATTTATTATGATACTAACGAAATAGCTTTAATTAGAAGTAAGTATCATAATGTCCCAATTATTAATTTAACTAATAATTTATCGTTAAAAGAAAAATATTTAATTGAATCAAATAAAAAGATACCTTTTTTTGATTTAAATAAAGACTTATCAAAAGAGATTAATGTTGTCGATTTAAAAGAAGAACTTTTAAATGGAAACACTAAAATGATTTCTACTCTTTTAACAAATAAAATAAATACAAGTTTAGAAAAAAATGAAAATGTTTTATTAATCATGAATCAAAAAGGTTACGCTCCATTTGTAATGTGTAGGACTTGTTCATACGTTCCAACGGCACCAAATAGTGATATACCATTAAACTATGTTAAATCGGAAAATATTTTAAGATCTAATTTAATTAAATACGAAGAAAAATATAGTATTACTTGTCCAAAGTGTGGAAAAAACACCTTAGTTCCTGTCGGAGTTGGAATCGAAAGACTTTATGAAGAAGTAAAGTCATTATATAAAAATGAAAGAATTGTTGTTATTACCCAGGATATTTTAAGTAAAAAGGAAGTCTATGACTTCATTATTAATTTAGGTGATAATGATAAAACAATTATCTTAGGAACTCAAATGGCTTTAAAATCTATTCTTTATAATAAAGTTAGAACTGTTAGTTTAATTTTATTTGAACAGTGGTTAAAAAGACCACATTATAATGGTTATCTAGAAGCATTTTACACCTTAAATAATGCTTATGATGTATCTAAAAATAATTTAATAATTCAAACCTATGATTCAGATAATTTATTATTAAAATCTATTAATAATAAAGAGTCATTTTATCAAAACGAATTAAGAAAAAGAAGAATCTCAAAACTTCCTCCCTATTATGACATTCTTCAAGTAATGACTGAGGGAGATAGTTATTTAAAAACATATCAACATAGTTTTATTTTAAAAAACTTATGTTTAAATTATAACTTAGATGTAGTTGGACCAACACCATCAAGTATGTTAGTTAAAAATAAAAGGTACCGCTTTTTATTAGTAATTAAATATCAAAAGGAATTACCAGAAACAATTATTAATTATATAAAAAAAGATAGTGAATTTATTAATTTCACGACTAAAGAAATAATCTGGTATTAGGAGGAAAAAGGTATGATAGTTTTTATGGGAACTCCAGAATTTGCTGTACCGATTTTAGAAATGTTAATTAAAGAAAAATATCAAATAGGTTTAGTTGTTACTCAACCTGATAAAAGAATCGGTAGAAAAAAGACTTTAGAAGA
This sequence comes from Acholeplasmataceae bacterium, assembly GCA_041656835.1. Classification (GTDB taxonomy): domain Bacteria; phylum Bacillota_I; class Bacilli_A; order Acholeplasmatales; family Acholeplasmataceae; genus Acholeplasma. The sequence goes on from JBBACV010000056.1 coordinate 6,470, forward strand.
ACCACCAGTAAAAGTAGTGGCTAAAAAATATAATCTAGAAGTTTTTCAACCATTTAATATAAAAGATGATTATCAAAAAATACTTGATTTAAAACCTAAATTAATTATAACTGCTGCATATGGACAAATTATACCTAAAGTAATCTTTGATAATATTAAATCAATTAATATCCATGGGTCTTTACTACCAAAATATCGAGGTGGAGCCCCGATTCAATATGCTTTATTTAATGGGGACTTAAAGACTGGGATTACGATTATGGAGATGATTTATAAAATGGATGCTGGTAACATCATTTACCAAGAAGAAATATCTATTGATAAAGATGATGATTATTTATCTCTTTCTAATAAATTATCTTTATTGGGCAAAAAGATGTTAAAGGAAAAACTACCAACAATTTTAAATAATCATCATCCTAGTATTATTCAAAAGGAAGACTTAGTAACATACTCACCAACATTAAAGTATGAAGATGAAGCCTTAGATTTTAAAAAAGAAGCATCTTATAATCACAACCGTATTCGTGGTTTATCGCCTAATGTTGGAGCCCACTTTAAGATTAACGGGACAATTGTTAAGGTCTTTAAATCAAAAATTAATGATATAATAAAATTGAGTCCAAATGAAATTAAAATAATTGATAAAAAACTTTTAATCGGCTGTAAGGATTATGCTTTAGAGATTTTATTAATTCAACAACAATCTAAAAGATTAATGTCAATTAAAGATTATTTAAATGGACAAACTTTATTTAAAGATGGAGGTTTTATAAATGAGTGAACCCAAACTTTACTACAACCGTGATGAAATGCTTAAATTAAATAAAGAAACATTACAAAATAGAGCTAATGTTTCAGTTATTGATATTGCTAAAATTGCCCATGAGCAACAAGGCAAATATTATAAAGAAGTTGATTTAAATCTCTGTGTTGAATCAGTAGAGAAAATCTTAACCTTTAGAGATGTTTTCCATCATATTCAGTTTGCTGCTGAAGTGGATAGGCTAGCAGAAGAAAAGATGTTTAAAGGGCCGATTGGAGACATTTTATATTATG
>JBBACV010000057.1:0-7473 GCA_041656835.1 Acholeplasmataceae bacterium
AGGAACTGCCATTAAAGCTCCACTACCATAATTAGGTAGGACATAATCAGCTATCCAAATCGGAATTTCTTCATTTGTTAAAGGGTTAACAGCAAAACTTCCAGTAAATACTCCGGTTTTTTCTTTATCGGTAACTCTTTCTAATTCTGGTTTAGCTTTTGTTTTATCAATATATTTACTAACTTCTTTTAATTCATCTTCGGTGGTAACTAATAAAGCGAGTGGGTGTTCAGGAGCTAATACACAGTATGTTGCCCCATATAAAGTATCAGGTCTTGTTGTAAATACTTCAAATTCATAATTTGAATTTGAAACTTTAAACTTAACCATCGCTCCTTCTGATTTACCAATCCAGTTTTTTTGCATTTCCTTAAGATTATCAGGCCAATCAAGTAAATCAAGATCTTGAAGTAATCTTTCAGCATAAGTTGTTATTTTTAAAACCCATTGTTTCATTGGTTTTTTAACAACGGGATATCCACCCCGTTCTGAAAACATTGCTCCATCTTTAATAATGATTTCATCATTAGCTAAAACTGTTCCTAAACCTTCGCACCAATTAACGGAAATAGATTTTAATTCAGCTAAATCCTTTTTATAAAGTTCTTTAAATATCCACTGGGTCCATTTATAATACTCTGGATCAGAAGTTGCTAGTTCACGGTCCCAGTCAACTCCTTTACCCATTTTAATAATTTGGTTTCTAAAATTATTTATATTTTGATAAGTGAATTCTTTTGGATCCTTACCTGTTTGTAAGGCATATTGTTCAGCAGGCAAGCCAAAAGCATCCCATCCCATTGGATGTAGCACATTAAAGCCCTGCATTCTTTTATATCTAGATACAATATCTGTGGCCGTATAACCTTCAATATGTCCAACATGAAGGCCAGCAGCACTTGGATATGGAAACATATCTAAACAATAAAACTTAGGGCGCAACTTATCTAACTCCGCTTTGAATGTTTTATTTTTTAGCCAATGTTCTTGCCATTTTGATTCAATTTTTTTAAAGTCATATTCTTGCATAATTATCTCCTCATCTACTCTATTATAATGAAAATGACCTTTTTTTTCAATCATTAACACTATATAAACTCATATCTATTAAAACTAAAAAAAACGAATCAATTAAGATTCGTAATTACTTTTAAAGGATTTATACCATTCTATCAATCGCAAGCAACGCGGCAAAATCACTAATAATCATAATATTTAAATTATTATTTATAACCCTAAGTTCATCAATAAATTCTTTTTGACTGACATCCTTTTTCATTTTAATTAAATAAGATAATTCAAATAAAGAACCAAACTCAGAAGTTCTAACTGTAAATAAAGTATAGTTAACTAAATATTTTTCAAATACTTCTAAAAAAGCTACCGAATAATTTAAGTTTTCAGGGATTACAATCGTTAGTTTAGATAAATCTTTTTCAATATCTACTTTGGCTAAATGAAGAACTAAAAATACTAACGATATAAAGACGGTAATTACGACCGCATATCCTATTTGACCCAATGATGATGCTAAAGCGATCCCTACCGTACTTAAAATATAAGTAGTATTCCTAGAATCGGTCATTGCCGTTCTAAATCTAACTAAGGCAAACACCCCAGCTAGTGAAAAAGCTCTTGCAATATTATTACTAACTAATAAAATTATTACAGAAATTACTAATGGTAATAATATTAACGTAGTTACAAAAGTTTTATCATAAACAATTTTTCTATTAGTAAACATAAAGGTTAAGGCTAACACTAAACCTAAGATAGTTGCTGTTGACATAATAATTAAGATTACTTCTAAGTTTATTCCACTTGATACATCAATTGAAAACATCTATATTTCCTCCTTCGAATAACGTTTTATATGTATTAGTATATTTCGAGAAACTAAGTGGGAACACTTTTTCTTTACTCATTAATTCTGATAACCATAAAGGATAGTTATTTAAAACCTTAACTTCCATAACAATTAGCTCTTCTGCCTGTGGCAGTAGATTAAGGTTAGTTTTATCTTTAAAGGTTGCATCTGTTGAAAATGATACATTATCATCAAAAGTAACTCGCATATTATAAACATCGTCTAATATTGCAACCCGGTGATAAAAGATATAAGTAAATGGTTTTAATGGATGTTTATTAAAATGATATTTAATTTCTTTTAAAATTTGTTTATCAACAAAAGTATTTAATTCAGGTTTTTGATTATTATGCAGAAAATCGATTGCCTCTTTATAAGTAAGAGGCATTCTTCTTTTATTACCCATACTCTTTAATTTCTTTTTAAGTTCTAAAAAAACAATCGTATCATCTTTAATAGGTTGATTATAAAACCTAATTCGAAACTTCTCACGGTAATTATAATTATGAAGGTTTTCTCTCGCAATCCGGTAGTCTAAAGTTTCATAGTATATAGAATAAACCATATAAGGATTATTATTTGGGGAATAACTATCATAGTAAAACCCGTGTTCTAAAAAAGCTTTTAAAAATATTTCTTTTTGTTTTTTAGTTATCACAAACTTATTCTCAAATCTTACAAATATTTGTTCCAAAAAAACACCCTCAATACGTCAATCTCTAATTGTTTATTATAACATCAATCATTAAAATTTTCTTATTATTTTATAATAATTGTAAATTTACCATTAAAAAAGAAGTTCTTTCGAACTTCCTTTTTAATCTTCGTTATTGATTTTTCTCAATATAGGACACTAAATCATTAACAGTTTTGATATTTTGAAGGACTTCATCGGATATCTCCATTGTGAATTCATCTTCAACGGTCATAATTAATTCTACCGCATCAATTGAATCAGCCCCTAAGTCTTCAACTAATCTTGACTCTAATGTTACATCATTTTCATCAACCGCTAATTCATCAACAATTAGTTTCTTAATTTTATCATATACTGCTGACATAAAAACCTCCTAAGTTTCTTCTTAAAAATGTAAGTTCATTATATCACAAAATATAATTATAGTTATCTTTTAAAGACTTTTTTTAAACCAAACCTAAAGACTTTAATAAAAGAATCGCGGAAAACATCGTAATCGTTGAAAAAATAGTCGTCCAAACAACTAATTGACCAGCAAATTTAGAATCACCATTCATATATTCACTCATTGGTACAACCGCTACTGTTAAAGACGGAAACATAATTGAAATAATTGCCGGGAAATGATTTTCATCAAAGCCTAAGGATGATTTAAATAATAAAGCAACCCCTAAAACTAAAAATGGAGCAAAGAAAGATCTGAAAAATACTCCTAAAGAAATATCTTTAATTTGATTTTTAATACTACTAAAAGAAAAACTCCCACCCATGGTTATTAAAGCTAGTGGTGCCGCTAACCCAGCAATTTGACCTAATACTTTATAAAGCGGAGATAAATAATCTTTAATCACTAACACATTACCTATCATCGGTCTTATTCCTAAAACTATAAATCCTAAAATCACCGCAATCACAGTCGGATTTGTAAATATTTTAATAATTAAATTAATTGGATTAATCTTTACACTATCATCGTCATAAAGTTGAAAAGCAATAACTCCTAAAACATTAAACATTCCAATCGCTAAACCCGTTAAAGCAATCACATTCGCTGAAGCTCTCGCAGTAATTCCTAATGATAATGCTACCTGAATACCAATAGTGGTTGCATTTGATCTAAACATACTTTGAAAAAGTAATCCTTTTCTATTTTTCTTAGTTCGGTAAAAATGAACAATAATCCATCCTAAGAAAAATAAAATAAAAATCATAATTGTTAAATAAACAATAATGTTAACATCTATTTTAAAACTATCTAAATTATATAAACTATAAAATAATAAAACCGGCAACCCAATTAAAAAGTTTATTTGGTTAATCCCTTTAGTTAATGTTTCATTAAACAATTTAAATTTTTTTAAAATATAACCGATCGTTATTAATAGAAGCATTGGTAAAACAGCATTTACCGCAAATAGTAAGTCATTCATATTAAATTCCCTTTGCTAAATATATTCATATGATAGATTATATCATGTTTCATGGTATAATGTTTAAGAGTTTTAGGAGGTAATTTAATGAAATTTTTAGTCGGAACTTATACCAAAAATAAATCCGAAGGTATTTATTTAGTTGAGGATGAAAACATAACTTTACAAGAACGATTGTTTAATCCAAGTTATATTGCTGTTCATGATGATTATATATTTACAATTGCTCGGGGAGGAATTGAAATATACTTAAACAATGACTTAATTTATGAAGATCATAGTGAAGCTAAAGCACCTTCACATATTTTTTATGAACCTACTTTAAAAATGATTTTCACTGCTAATTATGGTGCAGGTCAAATGTCAAGTTATAAATTTGATGGTGCGCAAACTAAAAAACTTCAAACAATCATATATCCAACTAATTCACATGCTCACCAAGCTTATTACAGTCAAACATTAAATTCCTTATTAGTTGTTGATTTAGGCCTTGATACAATTTTTGTTTACGAAGTAGACAAAGATTTAAAACTAGTTCACAAACGTGATCTAACTCTTCAAAAAGGAGTTGGTCCGAGACACTTAGTTGTCTCTGAAAAGGGCGATATATATTGTTTAACCGAACACTCTCATGAAATTTATCATTTTAACAATAAATTTGAATTTGTTAGAAAATATCAAACCTTAGATAGACAGTTCTCAGGGGTCGCTTCAGCAGCAATCAAATTAACAAATGATAATAAACATTTATATATATCAAATCGTGGTTATGATACCCTAACTCATTTTATTGTAAATAATGATGGATCTTTAACTAGGAAAAAAGTTTATAATGTTCGCGGAAAACATCCTAGGGATTTTGGTATCTCTCTTGATGAAACTCATATTGTTGTTGGAAATCTTCATTCTAATAACTTATCAATTTTTTCAAGAAATGAAAAAAATGGTGAATTAAAATTTTTAAAACATTTATATGTCCCAGAACCTACTTGTATTTTATTTATTCCATAAAAAAAAGCATTTTGGAAACTTTTTCCAGAATGCTTTATTTTTTTATAAAACGATATTTCCCCCTTTAATTACTAAAACTTCAGAACCATCATGTTTAACACCCACGACTTCTAAATCACTTGAACCAAACATAAAGTCAACATGAACAAATGAATTATTATATCCTAATTTTTCTAATTCATCAATACTCATATCATGGCCACCTTTAATATTCATTGGATAAGCTCTTCCTAATGCCATATGACAACTAGCATTTTCATCATATAAAGTATTTAAAAATAATATGTCAGTATTTGAAATAGGTGAATCATCAGAAATTAAAGCTATTTCACCAATGTATCCACTATTTGGATCAAAATTTAAGATTGCTGCTAAAGCTTCTTTTTCTTCTTTAGCATCAAAATTAACAACTTTTCCATCTTTGAATTCTAAATAAAAATCTTTTATAATTTTACCTTGATAATTAAGTGGCTTTGTTGCATATACGATTCCTTCTGTTCCCCATTTGTTAGGCATTGTAAATGATTCTTCGGTTGGAATGTTAGGGTTAAAGACAACACCATTTCGTGCTTTTTCATTACCACCAGCCCAAATATGATCTTTAATTAACTCAACTTTTAAATTAGTTCCTAAACTATTTTTGAAAATTAAATATTTAAAATTATGTTTGTTTAAAACTTCATTATTATTTCTTAAGTAATTATTATGACGTTCCCATGATTCTTTCGGATCATGACTAATATTAATGCGACATGCATTAAAAATAGCATCCCATAGTTTTTCAAGCGCTACAACTGGTGCTAAATCTGGAAATAAGGTTGTTGCCCAACTTGTATTTGAAGCAGCAACAATTGTCCACTGGGTTTTATTACCCATTGTATGGTCTCTGAAAAACTTCATTGGTTTAGCCATTGCCTGAGCAGCAATTTTCATTTTATCACCTGATACTCCTGCTAAAACATTAGGAATTGGTGAAACAACTGAAATAAAACAAGCCCCTTTATCAACATAATATTTATATTGATCAACCGACCACTTAGGAACTTCCTTTAAAATATCATCAGCTGCATTTAAATATGTATGTTTAGAAACTATTTCATCTCCCCAAATAACATGAACACGACTAGCACCTGCTGCATAGGCTTCTTTAGCAATTTCTCTGGTTAATTCAACTGCTTCAGTTGTTGTTCTGATAACCACCATTTGATTTTTTTGAACATTAGCCCCAACTTGGACTGCTAATCTTGCGTATTTTTCTAATAATATTGGATTAGGCATTTATTTTTCCTCAACTTTCTCTATCTTATCTATTATATACCCTTTTCGACCTTTTTGGGCGGATATTAGTATAAAAGAGTTTTCTAATAAATTTTTGTGTTTATTAAATTCATTTGGAAATAAGGTAAAGTCACTATTTTCTTTTCCATTACTAACCGTTAAAAAGGCCATGTCATCCCCTTTTTTAGTTTTGATTTGCTTATAAGAAAGTAAAGAAACTATTCCTTTAATATTATTACCTATAAATTCAATTGGTTTTTGTTGGTATTTTATATTTAATTTATTTAAGACAAGTTCATCGCTATATAATATATTTAATCCTAGAGAATTTAATTCATTTTCTCTTAATTGATTAAACTTTAGTTCATCATAATTTACTCTTTGATAATCGGGTAAAAACATTTTATATTGACTGCTTGATAATGATGTATCATTTAACATTGTATTTTTATTTACATTAAATATATCTAAAGCATTACTATTTATTAAGTTAATTAAATTATTTTCAGAAATTATTAAGCTTAATCTTGATTTAAAATCATCATAACTTTTAAATAAAGATTTATCTCTTTCTTCTATAATCTTATTTAAGGTATTTTTATTAATTCCTTTAATCATACTAAGAGGTAATAAGATTCCTTTTTTAAAAAGAGTAAATTCTAAAGTACTATAATTAATATTAGGGGGATAGATTTTGTAACCTTTGTTTTTAACTTCATTAATTAATTCGTTGATTGTAATAAGCGAATTAATTGAGTTAGTTAAAAGATTTGACATAAAGAGTAAAAAGAAATTTGCTTTTAAATAAGCCATTTGATATGAAATCAAGGCGTAACTAACGCTATGACTTTTATTAAATCCATATCTGGCAAACCTTTCAATATACTCAAATATTTTAATTGATATTTTCTCTTCATGGCCTTTTTCGATTGATCTTTTAATAAATTCATCTTTGTAAGAGGCAAGTAAATCTTTATCTTTACTAGATATTCCTCTTCTTAACATATCGGCTTCATTTAAACTAAATCCAGCGAAAATTCTCGCTATTTCCATTATTTGTTCTTGATAAACAATAATGCCATAAGTTGGTTTTAAAATTTCATCAATTAAAGGATCTAGTTTAATTTCTTCATTATTTTCTTTTCTTTTAATTAACGTATCAATAAATTCCATTGGTCCCGGACGATATA
>JBBACV010000058.1:0-7425 GCA_041656835.1 Acholeplasmataceae bacterium
ACTAAATCTCTTATCTAAACGTAAAAATAAAGTTTTAAAACAATATTTAAAGAAAATAAATATTTATGATCACTACAGTCAAATCTTAAAAAAATATGTTTTAGATTTAGAAAATAAATTAACTTTAATTAATTTAAAACTAAACGAACCAATTTATTTAACCGATCAAAACATTAAAGAGTTTGAACGTAATTTTAAAAAACAAATTCAAATTTTTAATCAAAACATTAATAACTTAAAGACTAAATTAATTACAGATAGTGAAAAACTCTTTAATAATTTATTAGCTAATCAAAATAAATTATTAGCATCATTTAATAAAAACCTTGATAATTATAATCGTTATTATAATTTAAATGCTAAAAACATCAAACAAAATATTAAAAACGGTATAACCGAATTTAATAACGTTTTAAAAGAATTAGATCAATCAAGAAAAAATGATTATGAACAAAAGGTTGAAGTCCTCACCAAAAATGAAAACAATAAAATTAATGAATATAAGTTAAAGTTATCACAAATTGAAAATAAAATTATCAATAGTGATTTAAAATTAAAATCAGAATTAAAATTAGTTGATGATAACCTAAAAGATGTTAATAAAGAATATACCGAAGATTTTCAAAAACAATCTTTAAGAGTTAATCTTAGTTATCAAAATAATATTAGAAAAACAGCTAAATTAATTAAACTAAAAAGAAGAAACAATAAACAAATTAAAGAATCGATTGCTGCTAAAAATCTTGCCTTAGAGGAGCGTTTTAACCAAGCTAAAAATACTTTTAACTTAAATTTAAAAGAAAAACTTAATAACCTAGATAAAACAGCAATTAAAATAACAAATAACTTAGAAAATAATTTAAATAATATCGATACCAATATTACTAAAAACAGCAATTTATATTATAATAATTTAAATAAACTCGAAAAACATTATTTAAAATTAGAAAAAACTAAAATTAAAAAAGAAACTAAAATCTATAAAAAACAAATAAAAGATTTAAATAGAAGTAATACCTTCAAACAAAAGGCACTCAAATTATGAGTGCCTTTTTATTCAATATATTCAAATTCATAACTAAAGATTCTAACCGTATCTCCTGATTTCACGCCGCTATTTATTAAAGCTTCATCAATACCTAAACTTCTTAGTTGTCTCGCAAATCTTCTTACAGCTGTTTCATTATTAAAATCAGTTCGGTTAAATAATGTAAATAATTTATCTCCTGATAACTCAATAACGCCATCATCACCTTTTTTAATAATGAAATCAGTTTTTTCATCTTTTTCATAATGATAAACCACTGTTTTATCATCCTTGGGGATTGTTTTTAAGGTTTCATTAATTTTATTAAGCAATGGTTTTAAACCATCTTTAGTAACTGCTGAAATTGGATAAACTTCATCTTTTTTTAATTTTTTAATAAATTCATTTAATTTTTTTTGATTTGGATCTAAATCGGTTTTATTAACAACGATAATTTGTGGTTTATTAATTAAGTCTTCATCATATGAAATAAGTTCTTTATTAATTGTTAAATAATCAAGATAAGGATCTTCACGTTCTAAACTAACAACATGTAATAAGATCCGACATCTTTCAATATGTTTTAAAAAGGCTAACCCTAAACCAACACCTAAATGAGCATTTTCAATTAAACCTGGTAAATCAGCTACGACAAAACTATCTTCATAATAATTAACCATTCCTAAGTTTGGTGATAAAGTGGTAAACTCATATTCAGCAATTTTAGGTTTAGCATTTGAAATTACGGAAAGAAGAGTTGATTTACCAACCGAAGGATATCCTAATAAGCCAACATCAGCTAAAACTTTTAATTCGAGTTTAATATCAAACTCTTCACCTAAATCACCTAACTCAGCAAAATCAGGAGCTTTATTTTTATTAGTCGCAAACGCCATATTCCCACGGCCACCTTTACCACCTTTAGCAATTAATAAAGCTTCATCATGATGGGTTATCTCACCGATAATTCTTCCATCAAGATGAGTAACGATCGTTCCTAATGGTACTTTCATGTATGTGTTAGCTGCATTTTTACCATACATACCTTTTGTTTTACCGTGTTCTCCGTTTAAAGCTTTTAAATGGCGATTATATCTAAAGTCAGTTAAAGTATTCATTCCTTCATCGCCAATGAAAAAAATGCTGCCACCATCGCCACCATTTCCGCCATTTGGTCCTCCAAAGGCTACATATGGTTCTCTTCTATAAGCAACTTTACCATTTCCACCACGACCAGCTTTAACGTTTATTTTAATTTCATCAACAAAAATACTCATATAATTTCCTTTTTCGTTTAAAAAAGGGTAATTAGATTACCCTTTTAATTATGCTTCATAAACAGATACTTGAGTTCTTTTTTTACCAATTTGTTCATACTTAACAATGCCTGATGTTTTAGCAAATAAAGTATCATCACCACCACGGCCAACATTTTTACCAGGATGGATTTTAGTGCCACGTTGGCGGTAAATAATTGATCCACTTTTAGCAAATTGTCCGTCGGATAATTTTGAGCCTAATCTTTTTGAGTGGGAGTCACGACCATTTCTAGTTGAACCGACTCCTTTTTTAGATGCAAATAATTGGATATTTAATTTTAACATAATATTTACTCCTTCTTCATTAGATGGTTTGGATATTGTTTACTTAAATCATTTAAACTATATAATAAATTTTCTAGTAAACCTTTAATCGTTTTATTATTATTTAAAACAATTAAATTAAAGTAACCATCTTTAATTTCATTTTTGATATTATCTTTACCATCTAATTTGGTAATGGCATTTACGGTTAGAATTATCATTGTTGAAACCGATGCACAGACGATATCATTACCATAATTACTAAATAAAGCGTGTCCTTTAATAATTATTTCTTTTATTTCATTATTGAGATAATGAAATTGATATTTAATCATTATTAACCTTCGATCGATTTAATAACTAATTTGGTATAAGGTTGACGATGACCTTGTTTACGGCGATATCCTTTTTTACGTTTGAATTTAAAGACGATAATCTTTTTTTGACGTCCTTGTTTTAAAACTTCAGCAACTACCTTAGCACCATTTACATATGGGGTACCAATTTTATTATTGGTTGCTAAAACTTCATTAAATTCATATAAGTCACCAACATTAGCATCAAGTTTTTCAACATAAATTTCTTGATCAACAGTAACTTTTACTTGTTTACCACCAGTTTTTATAACTGCAAACATTTTGTTTCCTCCTTTTATTTTTTGAAGACTCACTATTAAGGTAGTCATGAGACATTTAAAAAACCTTTTCTATGTGGTACAACACTAAACAATTCTATAACAATATCAACATTTTGTCAAGAAAATTTTAACTTTTTTTAAAAAGTGTTAACTCTAACATTCTAATCTAAAAATATACCCATTTTATGCCATATTATTAAGTAAATATTATGAGTCTAAGTCTTCTTCTTTAACTTTATTTTTCTTAAACAAATTAACGATTGTTTTAGGGAATAATAAAACCCCTTCACTAATAACAATCGGTAAGTGTTTACTAGCTTCTAATAAAGCACCAAAACGAATCTTTTCTTTCGTTAAACCACTTGCATCATCAAATAAGTATTTACGCGTTACAACACCAATTCTTAATGTTAATAACGCATTAGAAATTCCTTCTAAGACCGATGACATAATCGGTTTAATTAATGGAATATCCGCTAACATATTCATCGTTGATTGAGGGAGGATATCACTTATTTTTAAATTATCTAAACCTTCAGCGATTAAAGCTGTGGTAAAGACATTAACAACTAACTTAGATAAGTTTTTATAACTTGGTCTAAACCCACACATAACAACTAATTCTTTAATCATTCTTATATTAACAACAATCACCGTAATAAAATCTAGACGGCCATTTTGAGAAATCGCCGTTGAAACCATCACAGTTTTCGCATGCTTTCTAATGGTTTTATTCATTCTTCTTTTGACGTTTTTATTATATGTTACATTTAAAGCATCTCTTAATTCTTCAGGGTTTTTTAATGATTCTTTTAACTTTTCCTTAAAAGAATCAGGTATCTTTGGATCAGCTAATAAAGTTTTCGTTACCTTTTTAAAGACAACATAATTTCTTCTAGGATTTTTATCTAAAGTTGTATTAATCGAAAAAGATGGTGAGAAAAGAATAATCATTACAGGTCTGATAATTAAAAAATAAATTAATAAAACTGAAATACCATAAAATACATATGGAGCATATTCATGAAGATTTTTTAAACGATCACCAATTTGTAAAATTGATGAAGTAATCATTAAAATTATAATAATAATGACACCAAACGCTACTAAATACCAAAATCTATTTATTTTTTTATTTTCCATAATAAAACCATCCTTTTTATTATTATATCAAATTTCAACTATCCGCTCTAATTTAAAAGAATAAAATTTATTAAAACCAATAATAAGATGATCAATAAATTTAATTGATAATATATTTGCCGCATCAATTAACTTTTTAGTTAATTTTTCATCGCTTATACTAGGTGTTGGATCACCTGTTGGGTGATTATGAACTAAAACAATACCATAAGCATTTACTTTAATCGCACTATTAAAGATTTCTTTAACAGATACAGGAATCGAAGTAGTCGTTCCAATATATATAGTTTCTCTTTTAATTACTTCCGCTCTAATATTAAGACATAAAATAACTAAGTGTTCTTGTTCTAAGTGTTCCATATCTTCTCTTAGATAATCATAAACGTCATTAATCGTTTCAATTTCTTTTTTATTGTTTAAAGAATTATCTCTAATCCGGTTTCCTAACTCAACAGCAGCAACTATGGTTGTAGCTTTAGCATGACTAATTCCTTTAATCGATAATAAATCAAAAACACTAATATTTTTTAATGACTGAATTGAAGATAAAATATCAATAACATCCTTAGCTAGTTTTAAGACTGGTTTATCTTTCGTGCCAGTTCTTAAAAGGATTGCGATTAGTTCACTATTTGAAAGAACCTTTGGTCCATGTTTTATTAATTTTTCTCTTGGTTTTAATGTTTTATCCATTATTAAGCTCCTTTTCTAATCTATAATTAGTAAAAGGAGCTTAAATGACTTTTTTATTTAAATATGAAAAATTTTAACTAATTCATGATAAGTAGTTTTAGGAGCAATTAAAAACATGGTAAATAGTAATGTAATTCCACTAAAACCTGAAACTAAACTAGGCCAAATGACATTATCAATCATTAAATTAGTTGTAAATGCTAAGACAATTATAATTAGATTAATAATAACTAATAATAATAGACTTCTAACATGTAAATAATACTTTTTAGGTCTTGCGGCTGTAATAATTGGAAGGACCAATGTGGTTGCTGCTGAGAATAACGGAATCACATATCCTAGTGCCCACCCTTTATAATCAGTAAAATAATCAATAACTATTAATAATAAACTTAAAATAAATAATTGTCTAAGTGTCTTTGTTGTATAATTATGACTAGATAAAACAACAAAACTTAATAAATTACCTAAAAATAAAAATGTTCCAACAACAATTAAACTCCACAGATAAGGAAAATCTTTATAAGTAATTAAATTAATAACACCAACAATTAAAGAACTTGTTATGGCAATTAAGAAAAACATTCTAACAAAGACCATAAATTTAGATTTTAAAACCTCAACTTCAGGATATCCTGGTAAGATAACATCACTATCATATTCTTTATCAATTAAAGTTCTTCCACAAATAACACAAGTTTTTTTATCATCTTTAAAATATGTATTACAGTTTTGACAATGTTTCATTAGATAACCTCCCAATTGTTATGCTCAATTAATGAGGCAATATTTAATTCTTTAAAGATATCGAAAAAGGCTTTTTCGATATCTCTTTCAATTATCTTTGAAATAAATGAAACTGTTAAAGTATTCCCAAAAGAAACTATTGATAAGTTTTTAGGTGTTTCATATGATGCCCCAATAATAAACTGATAATGAGAGATATGAGGAATCATATCTTTCGGAAGATTTACTTTTCCTAAATTAGAAATTGAGAATGAATTTAAAGCTTCCCCTAATAAACCATAAGCACTTTTCATTGCGAGAGTTTTAATATATAAAGGAGTTATTCTTAATAAAGGACTTTGTTCAATTTTTACATTTGAAATAATTCTATTTACCATTTGGTCTAAATTTAATTCTTTTTCCATTTCTTCTTTGACAAATTTAATTATTTCACCAATATCATCGATATCTTGATTCAAATCATAATTAACTCTAATAAAACTTGCGAAGTTTCTTAAGGTAATTGCTGGGAAGAATTGACGCATATTAACCGGAATAAATAATCTAAATGGATGTTTAAATTTTTTAAATTGATGACTTCTTTTATGAGCTAAAATTGAAATAGCTCCAAACAATGCGGTAACTGATGCATCGTATTTCTTAGCTAAACTAACAATTTCATCAACTTTAAAATAAGCATGTAAAACCGAAGTATAGTGATTAGCATATAATGTTCCCGTAAAATGTTCAGCTTTAGGTTCTTTTTCTTTAAAGATTGGTTGTTTTTGGTAGAGTTTTTTAAACTCATCCCTAACCTCTGCATAAGAACTAGCGGCATCTGTTGTAATTAATAGTCCTTCATGATCTATTTTTATCCCCTTTAATCTTAAATATTCATAAGCTAATGAGTTAATAAATTCAAGTGCTCCTTTACCATCTGTAAGAGCATGATAAAATTCAACACTTAATCTTTCTTTATAATAAAGAGTTCTAAATAAAAACTCATTGTTTTCACGAAAGAATAAAAACTCATTAACAAGTCCATTATCTTCTAATAAAATAGGTTCTTTAATGTTTTCTTCAAAGAAAAACCAAAATAAACCTCTTCTAATTCGAACATTTAAATGAGAATATCTTTTAGTAGTTTTTATTAAAGCTTCCTTTAAGATTAAAGGATCAATTAGCTCTTTAAAAACTACTGATAAACGAAACATATAAGTTCTAGCTTCATTGCTGACAGCAGGAAATATTTTTGCTGCATTATCAAGATCATAAAATTTCTTTAATTTAGCCAATTATCTTTCACCTTTATACTTTAATACTTTACTTGCTAGAGCGATAAATAACTTACCGTTCATATCAAGTTCACTATATATATTTGACGTTTCATCTAACGGCTCTCTTAATGGAATTTCCATTAAAAGAGGAACATCTAACATCTCTGATACTTTAATCCCGCCACCTTTACCAAAAATATATTCTTTTTGGTGATTAGCTTCATTATAATAATAACTCATATTTTCAACTACCCCAATCACTTGATGTCCAATTTCTTTAGCACCTAATCCGGCTTTTAAAGCTACATGGCTAGCATTAGGGTGCGGGGTTGTTACAAG
>JBBACV010000059.1:0-7363 GCA_041656835.1 Acholeplasmataceae bacterium
CACGTATGTCATACGATTAGTCCATATCTATCTCAGGCTTTTTAAGTTCTACCTTCACGCCGTCAACGTATGCGTTCCCGCACTCACATTTCATTGTTTGTCCTCGAAATGGTCTATACAAACCAGATACACGATTTTATGTTTGTGACTGGTTCCTGGTCGTTTCGTTGATACTTCGGCATAGTTCTTGATACCGCACGGTATTTTCCCGCAGAACGGGCACACCCGGAAGTCCACGGATGACGGTCGGTATTCCTGTTCGTCTTTCAGCCGGTAGTCTACTTTATACGCGATACGCCACATGCTGTGCTCTTTAAAAAAATCGTTCATGGCGACTTTGATTTTTGCTTTCGTGACGCCGGTTGTGAACCTCATGTGAACAATATCTCTCCTTCTTCCTCTTCTTCTTTAATCGCCTCGTCGATTGACCGGACTTCTTCGGTGAGCGTGTCCATGAACAGGGTGTTGTCAAGTAACCGTTGCGCCATCGTTTCGGCCAGCGTGTTTAGCACACCCGGAGTTATATGTTTCCTGGCTCTCTCTTCGGCCAATTCGTCGGAGTACCCAAGTTCCTTGAACGCATTTTTCACGTCTCCGATACTCAACGCACAGCCGGGTATTATCTCGTAACCTTCGGCTCGGTAAAGTTCTGCAACCAGTTCGTCAATGCGGTCTAACGGTATCTGGATGTAGACGTCAATCGGGCTGCCGTAACGGTTCGTAGGCCGGATTGTGACTCTACCACCGTCGCTTTCCAGGCACACACCGGAACAATCGCTGTGTTTTAGTTTTGGGTA
Source organism: Acholeplasmataceae bacterium (assembly GCA_041656835.1). Lineage (GTDB taxonomy): Bacteria > Bacillota_I > Bacilli_A > Acholeplasmatales > Acholeplasmataceae > Acholeplasma. Next base: position 798 of record JBBACV010000059.1, read on the forward strand.
ACAAAAACATTTTACCGACGTTCGGAAATCTACCGAACGTACCGGGTTTTCTTCGTCCATCTACTCAACCTCGATCACCGGTGTGATACCGAACCGTTCGAGTTCAGCAATGTACTCTTCGTCTTCCTGCTGTTTGTCGGTGAGTATCTTCTGGACTTCGGTCACCTGGAACGCAAAGAACACGCCCGGATCGTGACCTTTCTCGTGGTCGCGTTTGAACACCTTCTTGTAACAGAGCCACACCCAGTCACCGGTTTGCATAGCGTTCGGTATGTATGGGATACGTTTCGACACGCCCATCAGCTTCGCCTCTTCAACAAACGACCGTGGTGTATACTCCGATCCAACCCACATCACCCACGCTTTCTCCGGCGGGAAACAGACCGGACAGGTATGCGAATGGCACGTATGTCGTTCGTTCCGGCAGTCTCCGAACAGTTCTTTCGGGTTGAACTGTTTTATACCACGGAAGAACTCGATAGTGTTCCCGCACGTCGGACAGACCGGTATCGCCATAGGTAACCGCTGGCACGGCGACCAGAAATCTCCACCCATGAGGTAAACGCCGCCTTTTACGCGGAACCCGCACCCTCGCTCAACTCGTTTCATCATCTTTACTGTCATTTGTTATCACCTTCTTCCCTATCTAGCTCGATACTTCTCAGGGCGTCGAGCAGACCTGTTTTCTGCATGTTGTCAAGGATGTACGTCGGTATGTTCATGTCACCAACAAGCTCGTCTACCGAGTGGTACACTTTCCCGGTCACTCCGGTGTCTGGTCTGCTTGCGCCAAGTGCAGATTGAATAACGTCTGATATCTGCGGAGACGTGAACATGTCTTTCCATATACCGCCGCAATCGTTCCCAAGACACTGGACAACCACGTCTATCGGTTCGCCACAGAAACAGGCGAACACCCCAGACGTGAATATCATCGTTTTGGTGTCTATAATGTCCAGTACGTCGAACAGGTTACCACGGAACATGGAATACTCGTGCGATACAGGCCGGTTCTGACACCTACCAATTATCCTCACGGCGTCGATCATATACTGTCACCTCGCTTATGGTCTCTGACAGAAATCTCCTCTATGTCTACCACCTTTCCAACAGACAACGATTTCACGTTCCGTGTGAACTTCACGGCTTCGTCGCGTTGCTCTACCGGAGTCATCTGTTCGAACTTCTTCTTCCATGCGTCTACCCGGTTGTCAGACACGTATAGTACACGCTCTTCGACAACTTCGGCTACCATTTTCGTCTTTACATGTATCCACATCGCTCAGTCCTCCTCTTCTGCTACCCACGGGAAACAGTCGCAATCGTCTACCGTGCTGTTCTCGCCACCACACCACCGGTTCGACCGGATTCGGGCAACAACCCGGTAAAACCGGAGTTTTCGAGACGATTGCCGTATCCACCGCGTTATCTCACGCCACCGGTTAGCACCGTAAACGCTGTTTTTACCGATATGAATGGTGTTCCTGTCTTCTGGAATCAGGTACAGGCACAGTTCGCCGTCTTCATCGATGACATACATGTGGGGGTAACTCTCCATGTAGTCCTGCGGCAAGTCACGGTACCCGACACCGTTCCGTAGACACTCGATACCGGTGACACGAACCATCGGTCTCCCGTTATGGGAAAATTTGGTGTATGTGATCTTCATACCGGTTCACCCCAGTTACCACCGACTTTCCGTGCGAAGATCACTCTGTCCGGGAACCGGAACCGTCTCACACACACGATTTTCCCGTTTTCTATGATACAATTGTCCTTCTTCGGGTTCGTGCCGGGGAACACGAAATCTTTCCGAACCTGGTTATACGCCTCTGCAACCGATTTCGGGACGACGTACAGAGTCCCTACTACCGGGCTCGGGACTATTTTATCGTCGTGGACGTACTGGTGCATGACCGTGGGTACCCCGTGCTCGTCTTCCGCATACTTCTGTTGACGGACTTTCAACCGCATGGGTTCGTGCGAAGACGACGGGTACTCTATCATGTCATCTCCTACCATCATGTTAACCTCATGATCCAGGAGAGACACATACCTTACTCGTTTAACAGACATTGCGGTAAACCTCGTCAATACAAAGATGATTCGAGAAGCCGGTTGGCTGTCTCGTTTTCATCGTAGTTTATTCGTCTGCCTGATCGACCGTGCTTTTTTGCCCTCCTGTAATCACGGTTGTACTGTTCTTTCTTGCTGTACCGGTTGTAGAAATTGTGACCGAACTCAAAGTTGTTCCAGTTTGAGTACACAACCTGCCGTTTGGATATACGTTCAAGCATCTCGGCGGGAACTTCCGACGGTTCAGAGTACGACTCGATTCTCGGCGTCAGTTTCAGCAGAGCACCGTTATCAAGCGTTATCACCACTCGCGCATCGTCAATGGTTCCGTTCCCGTACAACAGGGAACACTTGAAATGCGTGTTCACATGGTCTTCGTCGGCTTTTGAGAACGACTGTTTGCCTTTCCCAAACGGGTGACTGTGCAGAACCACGTTGAACCCGTCCTGTTTCAACCGGAGCAGGTCTTCGTTGTCGTAGTCAACCGACGCACCAGTTACTTCCTGTTTCGGTATCTCGTAGTCAGGGTACACGACAAACCCGATGTCCATCCACTCGCCACGGCAGACGACCGAAAACTCCGTGTGTTTGAAGTTAGACTGGATAGTGTCACACACACCAAGCAGTGTCCTCGGAACGAACACCACGGCTTCGTCCATTACGGCAAGACCGCTATCAAACACCGGAGCCGACGAGTTGCCCGACTCAACCGATGTGAAAACCGACGGTTCAAACGTCTCTATATCAGCACCGAATTTTGCGGCGTACCTCTCCCATGCTACAAGCTCTTGCAGGTCTTCATCGACAATATCCATCTCTGTGAGTGCGGCTTTGTTCGCCGCCTCAAACTCTCCGTCCAGGCACATACCTGTCGAAAAAATTGTTGGTTCTTCCTTCTTTTTTGACATTTTCAGCTCTCCTCTCCATAATACTCGGTCTCAAATACCGGCATTGGTACTATGTTTTCTGCCCGCGATGCCGCCAACTCTTCCCTAACGTCGGCTTCAATCTCATTCCGCACTTCTGCACGTACCTGATCCAGCACCTCGTTACGAATCCGACGCCGTTCTGCCGCAAGCTCCTTTTCAAGCCGTTCACCATAGTTGTGGTTGAGCAGCCAGTCAAGGTTTATACCACCGGTAGTCCGTAGATCAATTCCGTAATTCACAGCAACGTGCTGTCGGAAATCGTCATACAGCGTGAGCATACCGTAGAAGTCCCTGACGTCTATGTTCGCGTTTCTCTGTGCCCGTTCCCGCACACCGCCACACACAATCCGCGAAACAATCATCGTTGCTATGAACACCGGCGGTATGACAAAACTCGGCGTGATGCTGTACCGAACAACGTCGTCGCCGTGAACCGACTGTGAACCGTATGACCGACCGTACTGCATGGTCATGCTGGTACCGTTGTACCCACCGGTCACAACATCGTCACATATGAGTGGCGATAACAGACCAGTCGAGTCCCGGCAGTCCACCACCGTAGTACCGCTACATTCAAGATCGTTTATGACAGATTCGTCCAGATCCTCCCACCACGATTCATACGCTTTTATGACAAGCCTGGGATCTTCCATTCGGCGTTCGTATATCAGTTCCATCACCGCTTCTACCTTGGGTTGCCCCACATGCATGTCGGTGAACGGTGTGCGGTTCAGGTTGTGCATATCAACCACGTCTTTGTCGATAAGGGAGATACGCGGCACTCCTATCAGTCCAAAAAACAACGCTACCCACGATCCGACACCGCCGCAACCTACAATCGCAACGTGTGTCGGTATATACAGCGATAATCTGCTCTGTCGGCTGTAATAGCTGTTTTCCTCGTTTTCGTCATCCATTTTACGCCACACTCCTTGTATACCCGGTGTTAAACACCGTGTTCTGAGTCTCGTTCATGTAATCCGTGCCAATCGGTTCTTCCAACAGGTATCCTTTCAGCTCATCGGGTGCGGTTTCAATTGTACTGAGTCTGATTGTTCCCTCGCCAAGTATGTGCCGGAGTATTGTTTCAGGCAACCCGGAGAACATGCTCGGATAGAAGATGGTCTCAAACGACTGTGGCAGTTTTATCAGGCTTGAGACCGGTTCGCCGTATAACGTGCCGATACACACGTCTTTCGGTATGCGGGTTGAATTGTCACTCGCCTGCTCCCAGTAACCACCATCGTGTGACCGTGATGGATCAAGCTTGTGTGGGTTGAACCCCGTTGCAGTAACTATGTCAAGTTTGGCCTTCAACGGTACACGTATGTTCTCGACATAGAACAGCCCTTTGAACCGATCCGGCAACTCGATGGTAGAGTGTTCATACCCGATTTTGGTCGCATACACCCGGTGCGGATAGACAAAGTACACTCTTCCGTCTCCTGTTGTCTCGGTTACCCACCCGTTTCCGATAGCAGACGCATACAGCGACACACCGCTATTGAACCCGGACTTCCGTGCGTCTTCAATTGCGGCTTTCTGCCGTTTTCGGAGACTTAACGCATCGTTACGAAGAACACCCCGTAACGCGCTTGCCATCACGTTCGAAGACCGCACAAACTCCGATTCGCGTCTCCGCAACGTATACTCGGAACACGGCGCAACCCGTGATGGCAAAACGAAACTCGCGATACTGATGTCGTTCAGTTTCAGGTTAGCCGTTATGGGCTCGACGTTCTGTGCTATATGCACAATGTCCTGGGACAGACCAGAGTCGTTCACTGTCACATACGTGTCCGTGACGTACTCCGACGCGCTGTGACCAGCACGGCTCCTGTGCGACTCTATGTACGCATTCCGTGTAGCGTTCAGGTATGAAACAAACCCGGAAAGAGTCTTTGATATGGCAAACACGTATCCAAGCCGTGCAAGCTCTCTTTCGGCGTCCACGTTACGGCGAGTTCCATTAGTTTCGTACATCGGGTGTTTGAAGTCTACCGGCATCAGCACGGTAGAACCACCTGCACTATACGGAAACACGCTATGATCCATCCATCGTTTCGTACCGGAATGCCGTCTTGCGACAGCTTTTGGGTTCCTGAACCCGATAAAAGGAACCTGGCTAACTGGTGAGGAAACATGCGTACCGTTAACTGACATGTAACTCAACATGTGCAAATACTGGACGTACGATATAACATCACCAACCAGAATTTCGTATATCCGTGATGGAACGGCGTTGTTATCAGCAACCAGTGGGTTACACGACACGTGAACAATCTTGCCCGACTCGCCGTCGTCTTCTATAAACGCACTATACACGTTCTTTTTCACCTCCGTGTGGTGTTAAAAGGGATATATGAATCCCCTTTAAACCGTCTTAGCCTCGTTGTGTTCCTGAATGACGATGTTCCCGTCAAACGGGAAATCGCCCGTGTCAAGCCCACGTGCGTCCCGGAGAGACGTTCTCGGAGAGAATACCTGGAACCGCGAGATCCCGGACTCCCTCGCATACTTGTGGACGTCTGCAAGCTGGACGGCTCCACATACTCGAATCTGCTTCACATCACCGCCAATGACTGTGACGGTGTTCTCCTTGTTGACACCCTTGGTGTCGTCGTTTGATGTCTCAATTACGGACATTTTTTCACCTAACTCAAACTATTTGCTCGAACTCGAACATTTTCTCAACTCTGTACAGTGTTGCCCACTTCAAAGAGTGGGCTCATACCCGTGCCGTGGAGTCGAACCACGGCACAGACAGACCGCTGTCACGGGTGTTTAGTATTCGTCGTCGTCGTCTTCATCGTCGTCGTCATCGTACTGCGGCGGCGGGTGTTCCGGTTTTACTCCGAGCGCTTTCAACATACCAAGATACTTTGAACCCTCTATTATCCATAGAAGATCGTCTATATCATATTCCATCAGTGATACAGGGTTACTCGAATCACCGATTATGTCGTTGATTTTCGACGCTATACCGTAAGCATAGTGTTCCGGTTTGCTCGGAGACTGGTAATCCATGTTCTCGCAGATGTCATCGGTTATAAAGCGTACGCCAAGTGTCCCGTCAGCAATGCATAGAATCGCTTCTATGTCCTGCTCGCGCTGTGTCTTCCGTGGATTTTCGGGCGTTTCAACGACACCGATCATCACCGGTGGTGACACGCCAGTGGTCTTTGGTTCGGCTTCTTTTACCTCAAAGATTGGTGCTTTGCTTCTCATCATTTTCTCTGTTCCCTCCATATGGGAGCTCTCCCGTACATGGTAAGCCGGTAAAACTCCCCGTCTTCGAAGACAATTGGTTTTAAACCCGTTTTTAACATCTCGGCGATGACACCGTGATCCATCACGGTTACCACCACTTCATCGATGTTTCGTTTCGCCCGGAGCACGTTCATCACATCTTGCGCAGAATATACATTCTGCGGAAAATTTACGATGTGCAGTACGTCTCCGAACACAGACGATAGTTCATTAATCTGCGCTCTGGTCGGCTCGTCTGCACCGATCCAGAGCATGTTGTGTGGTTCACACCTCGGTTTCATCTCTACTCAC
>JBBACV010000060.1:0-7266 GCA_041656835.1 Acholeplasmataceae bacterium
GAAAGCATCACATTCAACGACACTGAAGTAATGGTTGGAGAATTCCTCACATGCACCGTAACGGTAAAGAACGTCGGTGGATCACCACTGACTAATCTGAAATATGCCTCATACACCTTAAACGGCGGAGCAATGACGCCGATAACTTTCCCAGACATACTTCAACCGGGTCAGACCACATCCAAAACGTTCAACTTAACTACGAACACCGCTGGTCAAATAACACTCTGTGCTTACAGCAACTTCATATAAACACGGGTCGGTTGTTGGCTTGACATGGCAGACCAAATAAGTATCGAGAGCGTTATTTTTAGCAATAACGTAGTGGAGCCAGGAGAGTTACTAACATGTAACATCACTGTTAAGAACACTGGTTCTACTATTTTAACCAATTTAAAATACGCTTACTATACCGTAAACGGCGGTAACCCAATACAACTAACTTTCCCATCGTATCTAACGCCAGGTTCTACAACATCTAAATCATTTATGTTAGACACACAAAACACTGGTACAATCACAGTCTGTGCTTGCAGCAATTTCCCATAAAACTCTTTTTTAAAAAAGGTTTTGTTCTACCGGTTCATCTGGAACCAAGCGACTGTTTCTCTCCCGGCCCGGACTTCCAGATTATATCGACAATCTTGTTGACATAATACGTAAGACCGGTATACGTCGCAAACACCGCTGCGACAACCGCAGGGTCGCTGAGGTTTTCAAGTGTAAGTACTCCGGTAAATACGCCGAGAAGTCCTACCACAATACTGAATACGAACGTGACCAGCAGTTTCTTTGGCTTGAACGGTTCCGGGTTCTCACCAACGAGTGTTGATACGTAACCAACAACACCATATCCGACAGTCACTACAACGGCTGCGATAAGCAGCACAAGGAAGTTAACATCCATGTGTTCTCACACCAAGTTGCATATTCACCAGATAACTTTATAAAATTAACTCCCGATATGACTCTTATGAACATAACGTCGTATAACGATGTCGCATACCTCGACACGGACAACTACAAGCTGCCACTCGGGTTAAACGGGACACTCGTTCCGGTAGACGTAATCAACCACTCGTGGGCGTTGATGGTGTCGCCGCATGGGTGGGGCGTTTACAGCCGGTGGTTTGGTAACGGTGGGATACGGGAAGAACCGTGGGGCGGGCCACCGGTCGCCGCCGGGAACATCTGGGCTGCTCTCAACGACTATATCGGCATGTTTGTCGACGAGAACGGGTACCCGATCATCAACATCGACCCCGAAGACGAGATTTACCAGGACGTTCTACCGGAATGTGACGAAGGCGACTGGCAGTGTCTCGGAACCACTCTCCAGACATGTGTTGGCGGCAGGTGGAGAGACCACGAGTACAACTCACCTATCTGCCAGGACGAACCACCCGTTTGTACGGAGGGCGACACCCGATGTGACGGTACCACACTCCAAAAGTGTATCAACAACCATTGGGTAAACTACGAATACAACTCAACCCAGTGTGGCTATATACCAGGCGAATGCGTTGAAGGAGCAGTCCGGTGTGTAGGAACAACGCTCCAGAAGTGCGTCAACGGCCACTGGGAAGACTATCTAGAGAACTATCCCGGATGCGGCGGTGGCGGGGTTGTATGCGAAGAGGGATCGTTCAAGTGTGTCGGTACCACCAAGTACCAGTGTGTTGACAACGAGTGGGTTCCGGTAGAGTATAACTCTATATCGTGTGGATATGTGCCGCCAACACCGCCCGGGCCGACCGACGACAATACGGTGCTCTGGGTTCTTGCAGGTGCGGGTGTAGTCACTGCTGGCGTCGCAGCGTACCTGTATGCCACCAAGAAATAACACCACACGTTTTTTGGGGTTGTTTCGTATGTGTGACGATGATAGTGCCAGGCGTACACGGCTCATACAGAACATACAACTGAAAATAGAGCAGATATTCGAAGAGAACCGACACGTTCACCACGAACTGACACAGATACATCACATCCAGAACTGCATTGAGTCCAAGCTCATACTATACAACAACACTCTTTCTGAAAAACCAACCACACGGAACCGGTTGCTCGAAGATGTGCCAACACCGGAACTTGTTGAACTGTACATGGATATGAGTTCGTACCAGGCGTCGATAGAGTCCATCAAGAAATATCTTGTCCGGGTGGATACCGTTCTCGGCGGGCTGAGACAAGGAAACTACGAAAGGTTTATTGAAATCTGTCATGAAAGGCTGTGATTATGTTGAGTAGCAAACTTATAGACATGCTGAAGAAACTAGGTCTGTATAAAGACCCGGTACCCATCCCGCAACCGCCGGAACCCGGGGTTCCGGTTCGGGGTGTTCACTACGATGTAATGGTTATAGACGAAATCAATGTAGAGTTCGTGAAGAAGTGTCTGTCATTCATACCAACCTATTTCGAGTTCTCCGTGTTGGCAGACGATCCAACACAGTATTACGTTGACTACACCAACCAGCACCCAGACTGGAAAACCGCCGTGTGGCCTCTAAAAACCAACAACAACGCTGTTATAATCTTCAACGCAACGAAACGCAACATACCACACAATGGATACGCAACGTGGGAAAACAACATATATCGGGCGGGCGTGTCGTACCGTGGTGGTGAACGGTTTATTGATTTTGCTGTCAGGATATGGCACGAAATTCTCCATCTTGAAGGGAAACGCCGGGATTACACCGACTATAACAACCCATACCTGCCCGACCAGATGGTTCGCGGCAAAGGGTTCGACGAGTTTACAAACTGGTTGTCAGAACCGCTGAAATCGTATTTTGAAGAAAATAAAGGGGTGTATGAACATTCGCCATACATGCAGTCGATATACTATACCTACCTCATGCAGAAATTCCTTCTGATTTCGCCGAGATAGCAGTGTTCGGTTCAACATACTTTTTCAGGGTGTACATAACACCGAACTTGGTCTTGTGTGACCGTTCTACCTGTATACCATAGTCCTGGAAGAACTCTGTCCATCCAAGCTCTTTTGCAACCGACAGCCGGGAATAATCAACCTGTTTCGCTAACTCTGCCAACAGGAAATCGTGTTCTCCCCGAGTTTCCAACCACTCTTTCATCTTTTCAACGAGTTTTTTACGTAACAGTTTGTTCCTTACAGGCACAAGTCCACCACCGGTATCTTGGGGTTTCGCATGTCGGGCGGCATCATCTGGTTCGCAACGATACCATACTGGTATATAAATATCTCCTTGAACTTTTCGTCTTTATCTTCAAGAAACTCCCCTATAACCGCTTCAACCTCTGACTCTTCAAACTTGAACACCGTGCTCATAAAAACAACCAGCGCAGAGTTTTTCAGAAACGTGTCTTTCATTGCCTGCGCACCCTGCGTCTCCCCAATCTGTTTAAATTTCAAAAACCCGTTCAGGATATTGGCCTGCGATATTATCAGGTCAACCATGTGCGATATCGCTGCTTTCTTTGTCTCGTCCATTCAAATACACATCCGTTCATGTTGGAAACGGGCAATGGTCACCATAATACTCTCGCAGAGCGTTCCACCGGCTGTCCCAGTGGTCTGACAACCACTTGTGACCACCATCGATGAAATCCACAATCACCGCCGTCTTGTCGCCCGTCTTGTTCTGTCTCAACGCCCTGCCTACACGCTGTATGAGTGCTACGTCGCTTTTTCCACCAGCAGCGTTGACAAACGCCGTTATCTCGGGTATATCAACACCTTCTTTCAACAACGTGCTGACAATAACCTTGATTTCACCCTTTTTAAATTGAGATACAAAAGCCTTTCGTTCCTTGCTTTTGTGGGAACCGTGCATGAAAACACACGGTATACCCGTGTTCTTAATCATTGCGCTCAGGATCTCGCCGTGGTCTAACACATCAACTGCCACATACACCTGGTGCGACTCTTTCACCAGATCAACCACAGATTCGAGAACTTTCTGGTTCCGGCCTTCGTTCGCAACGATGCCTTCTATCCGAACCCGGTTCCACTTCCTGTACTCGTTTATCCGTATGAACGGTACCCGGTAGAACCGGAACTTCGGTACAGCGAGGTAACCGTCCGATATGAGTTCGCTTGCACTTATCGGTTCCGATAACTGACCAGTAGCCGCAAACATCTTCTTCTCGGCGTTGTCCATCCGTTTTGGTGTTGCCGTAGCACCAATCCGAACGTGCGCCGGGCACTTCATGGAAACAAAATACGTGGTATCCGAAGGGCATTTATGACACTCATCGGCGACCATTACGTTAAAATAGTCCAGGCTGGCGTTCTTTGCCTTCACCATCCGGTAAAGAGTCTGAACCATTCCGATGGTTACAGGTCGGAACTCGTCCTTCTTACCATCTCCAATAACCGCCGCTTCAACCCCAAGAATGTTCTTGATCTCTTCTTTCCACTGGTACAACAGGTCTTTTGTGTGGACGATGACGATTGTGGGTTGCTGGAAGTAGTAAATAAGCCTGCACAGCATGAGCGTCTTACCGGAACCCGTTGGCAACCACAACAAACCCCCACCGCCGCTGTCACAAATCTGATTGTACAGTCTATCAACGCCATCTTCCTGATAGTCGCGTAGTGTCTTGTCGGTAACCCAGTCAAAGAGTAACCCATAGTCTCTAATACCGCTCTCGTCCTCAACTTCGACTTCCTCCCCAAACGATTCGAAGGTACACTTAACAATATCAACATACCCGCTAGGGAAGTAATAGTTTCCATTTTTAGATCGTCTAAGGAGTGTGACGTATCCATCCCAGGCTCCAGACTGGTAAGACGGCACCCGCTCGCAGTCTTTGAACTGGTACTTGAGTTCCGTATCGATTGCACCAATGATTCTCCCAAACTGTTTTTTGTCTACATGCTCGTAATTGTTTATAAAAAAATACGGGAATTTCCTGTTCCTTCGCAGCACGACCTTCTTACCAACCATCTTCGCCCTCTGCTACTTTCGGTTTCCTTGCAGCAGGTGGCTTTTCAGGCGGTGTTATCGTGTTACCACTCCCCTTATCAAAAGATGGCATCTCAAACCGAATCGGAGTACCGCTCTCTTCCTCGGCTTCAACCTTACCGCTGTTGAACTTCTGGACGTTCAGATTCAGCGCCCTGCCTATCGCACGTTTCAACGCTCTTGTCTCGACGTAACGTACCAGCGATTCCACATCAAGGTCGCCGCTGCTTCCGTCTGCCAGTGCAGTCGTTTCAACGGTCTTGCCGTCGATTGATAACCGTACATATACCTTGACAACACAATAGACCCGCTGCGACCCTTCGAACAACGGGCCATAGTGCAGCATCTCCGAGTCAATAACCCGTAGGTATTTCCATGCGGCGTCAATATACCCTGCTGCTGTCAGGTCTTTGATTACCGTTTTGTTACCAATCTTGTTTTTAAACGTCAGGTCGTAGTAGTATGCCGGGTTAGGTTCAACAATGGTCTTTATCGGGGACGACTGGAACGTGGGGGAGTTCTTCCCACGCCCGCTCGTGTCGTTACTCACTCTCTTCACCCTCTCCCGCAAACTTTTCTATTGCGTCGTCCAGTGCGGCTTTCAGTACCCCTTTCGGCAGTTCCCCGCCTATGTATTTCGATACGTCTTCAACAGTGAGCTCGCCCGGGTCTACTCCAAGCGTGTTGCAGTATTCCAGTATCTTCTCGCAGACTTCTGCTACCTTGGACTGCTTCTTCTCTGCGAGTGACTTTCCAGCCTTCGCGGGTTTCTTGGTAGTCTTCTTCGCAGGCTTTTCCTCTTCGATTTCGTCCTCTGCCTGCTCTTCCGCGTCTTCTTTCACGAGTTCGTCTATTGCGTAATCGTTCTCCCCGGGAACATCAACGATACAACAACAACCGATATCCACGTAGTTTCTTTCTCCGTACTTGTCGTTATGGGTAGTGTTATACTTCGTAACAACACCGACTGCAAGTACCTTTCTTCCCACAAGACCGTTCTGGAGTATCTCAACCTGAGACGACGGCTCGCGGTACCGTGCAACCGCTTCGTTACACAGCGCGAATATGTCTTCAATCAGAACCATCGGTTTTGCGTGTCTGAACCGGTTGAAAACCAGTCTGCCAACGGTGTCACCAATCTGTCCTTCCATCTGTGTTGCAACGAGCTGCAACTGGAACACCGGGTGAGGTACGGGCACCTCGCGGGCATTTGGTTCAATCACGCAGTTGTGACCCACAACCTCTTTGTTCTCACCGAACTGCGGAACCGTTGTAACCCGATCCACAATACCCTTCACAACAACGACGGTGTACTCGTCATCCTTTGTAAACTCTGCCGGTACTCTGGATATCTTGTTGATCTTCTCTGCGAACTCCCGGGGTTCCATCGGGGAGAACTTTTCAAGCGATATGATGTTAAGAGACCGCCTGCCCTTGTCGTCAATAACTTCTTTGATATTGATAACCGCGAGACCAGGCCATTCGATCTCTTCCTTGACACCACCCTGTTCGATCTTCGAGTCCCAGGTGGTGAGCTCTTCGTGTTCGCCATTACTTTTCAGTATAGGCACTTTGATTGGGAAATTCCTGCCATACTGGTCTCTCATACCGGCGATTATACCAGAAACCTGCGTTGCGTTCGCCTCGTCTATCAGTCTTCTCACATGCGACTTGAATAGAGACCTCGCAACGGTAAAACTCATCTCCGCGTTACCGGTATGAATTTTACGCAGTGTCTCTTGTAGGTCAACGCCCGCTTTCTCGGCGTCTTCCCAGCTCTTCGGTTCGTACTTCTTCAGAAACGATTCAAAGACGCTCAATGTAACGTCCTTAACTCTCTTGACTTCTTTACCAGCCATTTCTTTCACGCTCTCGTCTCAACTCTTTCGTCGGTGCGCTGCGCCCCTTGTAGAGATTTCCCATGATCAAGGTGGCATCCTGTTCGTATGGAATAGAATTGTGGGTTCAGCGCACCAACGGTTCCTATCTTCGCTTCAATAGTATAAATATTTTGTGGCGGTTAATAAAGACAATTCGGTCGGAAGATTTATATTTCCTTAAACGAAGGACTATCTATGGGGCGTTTTTACAAAATCGACTCAAAGCGTAGCTACCCGTCGGTTACCACAATCCTCGACGCTACGTTACCTGAACCGGAAGGCTTGAAACGGTGGAAGAAGCGCACGAAAAACTGGGAGCAGATTCGTGATTACAAGGCAAAGAACGGAACAATAATACATTACCGAATCCTAAACAAACTCTCACCGTCCCGGCTGGAACTACCGGACTTCCCGCAGTCGGAGAGAGTTTG
>JBBACV010000061.1:0-7249 GCA_041656835.1 Acholeplasmataceae bacterium
TCCTCATTTCCTTTTTTATTTCTTAATAACAATATCAATACCTGTTGGTAAATCAATATGCATTAAGACATTAATGGTTTTTGAATTTGGTTCTACTATTTGAATCAAACGTTTGTGGGTTCTTCTTTCAAACTGTTCTCTAGAATCTTTATTAACGTGTGGACTTCTTAACACAGTAAAGATTTCTCTTTTAGTTGGAAGAGGAATTGGTCCTTGAACTACCACTCCTGTTTTTTCAACACTTTCTACAATCTTTTGGGCTGCTTGATCAATAACTCTATGATCATATGCCTTTAATCTTATTTTAATAATATCTTTTGCCATTGTTTTCTCCTTTCGCCTATAATCTTGCATAGACTAACTCCTTGGAAAAACTTGATTACACCGACAACGGCTATCCGTGTATCAACAACCTCCCATATCAACGCTATACTTGTATGTACGCAAGCCTTTTAATTATATAAAAAAGAAAGGTTAATTGCAAGTATTTTTTAACCTTTCTCTTATAAAACACATATTTATTTTTATATTGATTAAATTTCATTTTGATTGAAACGATAGTATTCTTCTATATGAGTCCGGGGGACGATAAAATTTTTAAATCCTTTTCTAACTAATTTTTGGTAAAAATTAAAATTGTAAATAGGGTAACCCATAATATATAAGGGTTTGAACTTTATTTTAAGTCTTTGGTTAATATGTGATATTTCTTTAATTAATTCGGCTTCATTCATATTTTCTAATATTTCGGTTTCATCAGTTAATCGATCAATATTCATTAATACAAAATCATATTTTTTATAATATTCTATATATTCAAATGATGTTTCTGTTTCTAATGATAATCCTAGTTTTACTTTCCTTTTAAACATAGAAGTTATATATGTATGAATTTGTAGTTTAATATATTTAAATTCAGTATCATCAACTACCGGCGGCAAGCAAATCATAATGTTTTCATGATAGTGCGAGAATATGCTTTTAAGTTCTAGTTCATAAAGATAAAAATATTTTGACAATAATACTTCATCAAATAAATAGTCATTATCAATATAATGATATTTAAATAATACATCAAGTTTTGGAAGTGATATTATAATTTTACGATTAGGATTTTTTTGATACAACTCTTTATAAAATTGTGATCTCGCTTTATAACTTATCATCCCTTTAGATAATAAGTATGCTCTGTCTGATTCAACTAAAATAAAATCCACTTCTTTAGCTATTTGGTTTTCTCCTGCCAAACAAATATTTTGACCCAAAATTAAATTATTTTTTTTATGCATTTTATACTCAAAACTTGAAACAACTGCTTCTTCTATTATTTCTTGGTTAAAAATGTTTATATAATATATTTTATTAGTTATAAGTTTTTTGGGTGTAACTATAAAAAATATGTTTTTTGCCTTAAGGGCTTCTTTAAATTCAAGTGGTGGATTTTTATCAAATACTAATGCTTTTACGTTATCTGGTAGATTAAAAATAATGTTTAAAGTTAAATGCTTAAACTTAAGAAAGTAAGCCGTTTTTTTATCCATTAACATTACATATACTCTAGAAATTATTTCGTTGTATAGTTTTTTAAAAACATTTCTGCCTGAATAGATTATGTCATCTTTTTTAAGGAAATGTTTTTTGGCACTTCTTAATGCATCTTTAAGATTTACTAGATTAAATATCTCATTAAATATTAACCTATATAAATAATCTAATTCACTATTTAATTTAATAGCCTGAGTTTCGGTATAGACTTGGATAAACCCCTGACGATAGTTTTCAATTAAATGTTCTTTTTCAATTTCAATAATTTTTTTAATTTCATTTAAAATTGAAATTTTATTTGACTCAGTGATTTCAAAAATGAAATCCCCTTGATAAAAATACTTTCCTTCAATTAATTGTTTCATTCCACTGCCTTTCTATTTTAAATTGCTTCTTCAATTATACTAAAGAAAATTATTAAATTATAGTAATTTATAAATATTAAGTAATATTTGTATTTCTCATTAAAAAAGTAGGTTATTATTACCTACTTAATTATAACTTTTTATTTTTAATATTTGTCTTTAAAGTAATCTTTTAAGTTTTCTAGTGACTTCATTAATACTTCATCATCTTCTAGATTTAAATCTTTAAATACCGCCTCAATCATTTCATCATGAAATTCATCATGGATTTTTAATACTTCTTTGGCGTTATCAGTTAATTTTAAATATACTTTCCGCCGATCACTAGGATTATTAAATCTTGTTACATGTTTTTTTCTTACTAAAATATTAATTGAAGTTGTTAACGTTCCTAATGTGATTCTTAGTTTTTTAGCTACTTCGCCCATACTAGGGTCTTTGGTGTTTTTAATCGCTTCTAAGACATGAACTTCTGTCATTGATAAAGTAACTCCTTTATCTTTTAAGTTTTTTTCTTCAATGCTTAGAATATGATTAAATACATCAACTAATAGCGAATTAATAACTTCTTTATATTTAGACATTACTTTTCCTTTTTATTATAAAAACCGATCCCTAACGTACCTGGCCCTGCATGGGCTCCCACAACTGGTGTTAAAGGTATTAAAGTTATTTTAGCTTTAGGGTTTGCAGCTTTTAACTCTTTTTCAAATTCAAGTGCTTTATCCTTATTAGTAGTATAAGCGATAAAGAATTCAGGATCTCTATCTTTTGTTTCTGATAAAACTAATTCTAAAATTCTTTTTTGAGCTTTAGTGGTTGTTCTAATTTTTTCATAGGGCTGTAGGGAACCGTCAGGCATTATTTTAAGTAACGGCTTTATTCTAAGTAGTGTACCTAGTAACCCTGCAGCCGAAGATAAACGGCCATTTTTAACTAAATATTTTAAGGTATCCACTAAAACATAAATTTCTATTTTATCTCTAAATTTTTCTAACTCTGGGACGATATCATCTAAAGTTTTCCCTTCCTTTACCATATCTAAGGCTTTAAGAACTAATAACCCTTCACCAAGTGAAACACTTTTTGAATCAACAACTTCAATTTTGATACCATCAACCATATCTTTAGCTAAGATAGCTCCTTGATAGGTTCCACTTAGTTTAGATGAAATTGTAACAACTAATAGTTCGTCAAACCCATCTTCTTTAATTTTTTCATATATTTCTGTAAACATACCGGTTGATACTTGTGATGTGTGAATTGGAGCGTCAGGTTTTTCTAACATTTTATCATAAAATGCTTCGGCTTTCATTTCACTATAATCTATATATTCTTTCCCATCAAATGAAACTGTTAGTCTTGCGACAGTAACGTCTTTGGCTTCTTTTAAGTAATCAATTCCCGATGTAGATGTGACAACGATTGCGACTTTTCTCATATTTTTAAATATCTCCTCTTATTAAATAGTTTGATTATCAAAGTAATTCTTATATAGTTTATCACATATTTAAAAAAACCGAGAAAAAAACATTGATATTTAGTTGTTTTTAATCAAACTATCTAAATAATAAAGAATTAAGCTTTGAGTTCCTAGATTTTCATGACCATTATCAACTAAAGATTGAATCATATCTTTAACTTGATTTAAAATTAATAAATCTTTATTAATACTAATAGCAAGATTTAAATCTTTTAAGAAGTGCTTTACATAAAAGCCAGGTTTTAAATCTTTTTCGATTATTTTTAAACCATTAATACTTAGTTGATTACTATAAGCACTTCCACCACTTAAGATTTGATGAACTAGTTTTAAGTCTAGATTGTTTTTACTAGCGAAGTATAGGCTTTCAACAACACCAGATAAAGTACCGGCGATTGCTATTTGATTTGATAGTTTTGCAAGTTGTCCATTCCCACTTTTACCAACATAGGTTATTGTTTTACCGAATGCTTCTAAAAGTGGTAAAACTTTTTGAAAAATCTCTTCTTTACCACCAACCATGATTGATAGTGTCCCCGCCTTAGCATAAGTATCGCTACCTGTAACAGGTGCATCCAATAAATCAAACCCTTGTTTTAATCCTTCATTAAATAAAGAAATAGCTAGGTTTGGATCTGATGTTGTCATATCAATAATAATTGCTCCTTTTTTTGCATGTTTAAAAACCTCTTTAATAACCGTTTTAACATCATTAGGATATCCTAACATTGTAAAAATAACATCCGCATTAAAGACAGCTTCTTTAATATTATTTTTAACCTTAACTTTAGGTTTTAATTTATTAGCCTTTTCGATTGTTCTGTTATAAGCTGTTACATCATAATTATTGTTAGCTAAATGAAGTGCCATATGGCTCCCCATTATTCCTGTTCCGATCCACGTAATTTTCATACTTAAATATCCTCCTTAACTCTATTATACATATAATACTACTTATAAATATAAATAGAGTTTTAATGATATAAATCGTGAAATTATAATTTATCTTTACGATTATCAATTGAAAAACAATATTTATAATAATAAAAAGTTATTTTAAAATAGATGATATTATCCTAAATCGAAGTTAAGATTATATATTATAAATATTTTATCGGATAATTAATAGGTTTTTTGTTTACCCAAAAAAAATATTAAATCAAGATGGAAAAATAATCATCTAGATATGATGTGACCGTACTAAAAACTTGATAAATAATATAGTTTGCAGATTTGTGATTTTTAGATTTGTTTTTTTAATCTTTGGGGTAAAATAGACATGTGGGAATCCTCCGTTTTGATTTGGACGTTCAACTTAATTATAAACGAGATTCCCTTTTTTATTGCCAAAGATAATAAAAAACACGGAGCCCTCCGTGGTATATAGTTTGATTTAAAGACTAAAATCTCGAGCACTCTGTAAACCGAAATACGGTGTTTGTTAATGTTAATATGAAAGTGAGCCAATAATTAATAAAACATTGGTACGAAAGTGAGCCACTATAAATAATAAGATATAATACTTCATGACTATAAAGAAAGACATGAGGTGGAAAGCGTGGTAACCCTTTTAATGAAGAACGAAATAATAGCATTACATAGGCAAGGAAAATCTAATCGAGAAATATCAAGAAGACTTGGTATTTCAAGAAATACAACAAACAAATATGTTAAAGAGGCAAATGACCTTTTAAAACAAATAGAAAAAGAAACAGATGAATCTAAAATATTTTTATTACAAAACGAATTAGTAAGTAGACCGATAAGAAAAGGTGTAAGTATTAGAAAAGTCTTTTCAGGAGATTTAAAACAAAGATTTTATGAACTAATAAAATTAGATGAAGAAAGAGATTTAAAACTTGGTCCAAACAAACAAAAACTAACAGCTTCTCTTCTTCACAGGACATTAATATCAGAAGGTTATAAAGTAGGAATTACAACAATCCAAATAGAATATAATAAATATAAAAATAGAAATAAAGAAGCCTTTATAAAACAGGAGTATGATCCAGGGTTTAGAGCTGAATATGACTTTCATGAAATAAAGGTAATTGAAGGTGGAAAGCTTAAGAAAAGATATCAAGCAACAATTACTCTTCCCTTTAGTAATTATGTATTCGCAAAACACTACGACAATCAAAGAAAAGAAAATTTCTTAGATAGTTTAATATCTTTCTTTGAAACAGTTGGTGGTGTTCCAAAAACAATAGTTTTTGATAACATGCGAAATGTCGTTAGAAAATTCATCTATGGAGGTAAGAAAGAGTATACCGAAGACTTACTTAAATTTTCTAATTACTACGGATTTAAAATCCAAACAACAAACCCAAGACGTGGCAATGAAAAAGGTCATGTTGAACAAGGCGGAAAAGTAATAAGAAAAGAATTATTCACATTCAATTATGAATTTAATAACTTAGATGATTTAAGAGAATATACAAAACTTGAATTACTTAAGTTAAATGAGAAAGCAGAAGAAAAATCAAATATTGAAAAAATACATTTAAGTAAACTACCACAAGTTAGATATGAAATAGGAACTTTAGTTACATCAAGAGTAAATAGTGAATCATTAATTCAAATTGATTCCAACAGCTATTCAGTACCAGATAGTTATGTAGGTAAGTCAGTTTATTCTAACGTCTATAATGACCATATAAACGTTTATAACGATAAACACGAGCCTATAGCTAGTCATAAAAAAATAGAAGGTAAGGGAGAGCATTCCATTGACATACTCCATTACACTTCTACCTTTTCAAAAAAGCCTGGGGCATTACTAAACTCAGTCGCGTTAAAGCAAGCACCCAAAGTTTATCAAACTCTTTTTCATAAATATTTTACCACAAAGGTAAAAGAATTTATCACTTTGATTAAAGAAAAAGATATTTATGAAATAACAGAGATACTAAAAAAGTTAGAAAATGGTAAGAAATATCAAACAATTCTATCTAAAAAGGAAGAAACAATTGAAGATAAAAGTTTAAATCAGTTAAATGAAATATCTAATTTATATAATCAAGGAGAATTAATACAATGAATGAAATTGAAAAGTTAGCACATAAATTAAAACTATCAAACACAAAGGCTAATTACAAAATATTAATTAGTGAAGCAATGGACAAGCAATCAAGTTATGAAGATTTCTTAAAGTTAATATTAACAAGCGAATCAAAAGCACGAGAATCTAATGGTATAAATAGAAGAATTAGAACAGCAAAATACCCATATTTAAAATATATGCATGATTTAAAACTAGAGATGTTTTCAGTTGATATATCTAATCAAATTAGAGAGCTACAATCACTTAGATTTTTAGATGAAGGAAGAAATGTAATTTTAGTAGGTAATCCTGGTGTAGGTAAAACTCATACAGCAATCGGACTGGGTATCGCAGCTAATATGAAAATGAAAAATGTTTTATATATAACTGTTCCTAATTTAATAACTGAACTTAAAGAGTCAATGACTCTAAATCAGTTAACTAATTATAAAAAAAGATTCATCACATATGACTTAGTCATACTTGATGAACTTGGTTATATCGGTTTTGATAAAGAAGGTAGTGAGTTATTATTTAATTTACTTTCAATGAGAAATGAAACTAAATCAATTATTATCACTACTAACTTGACATTTAATAGGTGGGAAGAAATATTTGGTGATCCAACATTAACTGCAGCAATGGTAGATAGACTAGCACATAAAGCTACTGTAATTAATATCAAAGGTGACTCTTATAGAATTAAAGAAACAAAGGACTGGTTGAAGAATTAAAAGGTGGCTCAATTTCGCACCAATATAGTGGCTCACTTTGGTATTGACATTTACATTTAAGATCCTCACCTCTTAGATT
>JBBACV010000062.1:0-7180 GCA_041656835.1 Acholeplasmataceae bacterium
ACTTTAATAATTGATATTAAAGATTATATTCCTAGAGATACTTTTAAATTAACTATTTATAACAGTAATAATGATGAGTTATATGATTCAGGAACAATGTATATTCAGAATTTTGGTGGAAAATTCTCACTAAACTTAATAGACTTAGGCATTACAACTAAAGATACTTACACGTTTAGCTATTTGTTAAATTCAAATAAAGCAATCATTGAAAGTATGCAATTAGTTGGAGAATCTAATTTAACAGTAGATGTTAATAAATCTGGATGGCAAGATGGTGTTAGTGCTTATATTGATCAAAATAACGTCATTAGATTAAAAGAAAACACAATTTATAATTATGGTGAAATAAGAAAGAAAATGACGATTGATTTAGGAGAAACACCGATTATATTTTTTGATATTGAATCTTTATCGGGTGCATGGGCTGTTAAAGTTATCCCTGAAAATGCTTCATCAGATATATATGTTATTAGAGATAATGATTCAGATGAAAAGAAATCAGCTAACTTAGCTCAAATTCTACAAAGTCATGGAGTAACGACATTTACTCTTGAAATATTTGTTATCGGAGGGTCGGCCGCTGATCAAAATGCAAGATTAAAGTTAAATCCAATTTCCTTTGGTAATTTACTAAGTATTGTATCAAATACAAGTGATGAAGTAATTAGTAGTGTTTCACTAGATATAGGTGAAATAAATGTTGATGATTTAGGTTATATTTTTATAAATATAAATAAGTTGTCTAAAGGGGCTGAATGGAGATTATATTTATTAGATAAATCAACAAATAGAAAATATGAAATGAAAACTTATCTTGAAGGGAAATATCCACAAAGATATAATCGTGCTAAAGTCGGTCAGTATATATATGATATTAAACAAATAACAGAATTATCTGAAGTTTTAGATTTAGAGATTATTATCGAAGTAATCGGTAATAATGCAGTTATGGAAATAAACAATATTGATTTTACGTCTAACAATAATATTCCAACAAAAAATAATAGTTCATACTAAAATATAAGGAGGAAGGTATGAAAAATAAAATTAAAAAAATCGGTTTAACAATGCTTTTAGCATCGTTAGCAATATTTATTGTATCTTGTGGTGAAATTGCTAAAGAAGAACAATTAAGTATTCCAAGCAATATTGCCATTAATGATAATGTCGTTACGTGGAATGCGGTTAGTAATGCAACTAACTATACAGTGAAAATTGATAATGACGAAACTACAGTAACTCAAACAAAATATACAATTTTAATTAATGAACCTGGTACTTATTCAGTTAGAGTTAGAGCTAATGGGACCGGAAATTATAAAAATTCAGATTACTCAGCACCGTTAGAATTTACGGTCGAAGAGCCAGCACCTGTTTTTTATAGCATTAATGAAACGTTTGATAACCTAGATTCAAAAGATGAATGGAACTTAGGTGAAGTTACTGGAATGCACGATGTAAAAAATGGTCAACTAATTTTAACTAATACCGGAGTAACACCTTATCCAAGTCGTGGTAAAAGAATGAAGGTGTCATTAGATAAATATCCTTATCTTGCGGTTAAAGTTGATGAGGTTGGTGGTAATAATACTAGATGGGCAATTAAAATTAAATTAGATGAAGACGAAACCCCATCAAGAAGTGTTACAGCTAATGATATGTCAATCTCAGGATTATTCTTCTTTGATTTAACTAAAGTAGATGGTTTAAAAGAATTAGATGTTGCCGAGTTTGACTTATATATTTACGTCGTTGAAGCAGAAGATAATTATATAAAAATAGATTACATTCAATCAGCTGAAAAAGTTCCTGGCGTTAACAATTTTGATAATGAAGCAGACTTTTCAGTAACAGATGGAACGATGACTGTCCAAAATGGTGTTTTAGTGGTAGAATCAGATGCTAATAAAGTAGCAAAATTAACATTTGATATGTATCTTGATACTGATATTACAAATATGCTAGATTTATTTGTTAATAGTTTAGAAGAAGGATCGAAATTCTCACTTAAACTTAATGATAACTTAGTAATTGATGAAGCTAATCGTTATGGACACTTTGGCGTTGATTTAGTTGATGCTGAAATTGAAATTAAAGATACTGCAACTGTTTTAATTGAAGTAGATGGAAAAGTAAGTTTCGATCAAATAGCTAATAAAGCATATGATAGTTTTGAATTAGATTTTTCACTTTATGATGATGAAACTATTTATGATTTAGTTGGATTATCAGGTAGTGCTGATGTATCAATTGAAGATGATGAATTAGTTATTTACCGAATTCATGATTTAGGTGGTGATGCTAAAGTATCATTTAATGCATCAACAAACTTTTCAACGTATCCTAAATTTGTTTATGATGTTGCAGATTTAACTCAAGGTGATGAAATTAAAGTTTATGTAAATGGAACATTAATTAAAACAGTAACTGAAAGTGGTTCATTTGATTTTAATTTAACAACCCTTTATATTTCAGGATTAAATAATTTAAAGATTGATTTTGTCTTAGTTTCATCTGGAGATGCAACAGCAACCATCTCAGGCTTTACATTTGAAAGAGATGAGGAATATAGTAAAGATGCTTTACCTGAAAAGGGTGAAAAAATTGAAAGAGAAGGAATGATTTTAGAAGAAGGTAATGATGCTGATAATTGGGGTGGTAATTCAACTGTTATTTCTAGAAATGGACAAATTTGGATTATAAATACTGATTATTTCTCAAAAGGTGAAGTATTTGGAAGAAACATTGATTTAAGCGATTATCGATACTTAAATATAATGATTGATGAATTAACAAGTGGAGCCACTTGGAAGTTAGATGTCACTTATAATGTTGGTATGTCAGGTGAGTTTACTGTTGGTGTTCAAAGTGAAATAAATGAAACTGGATTAATGGTTTATGATTTATATAAATTATTGAATTTAAATGAAAATAATAAAGTAACTCAAAGAATATCAATTAATTTCTTTATAATTGGTGGTAATGATAAGATTGCT
Source organism: Acholeplasmataceae bacterium (assembly GCA_041656835.1). Taxonomy (GTDB): domain Bacteria; phylum Bacillota_I; class Bacilli_A; order Acholeplasmatales; family Acholeplasmataceae; genus Acholeplasma. The sequence continues at coordinate 3,000 of JBBACV010000062.1, forward strand.
AAATTAGATTACTTAAGAATAAGTCAAGAACCTGAATATAATGAAATTATTAATGTAACACCTAGTAGCAACAAAATAATAAGCATTGATGAACCTTTAAATGTTGGCGCTACTTTAAAGTTCCCATTAGGTGAAGTTTCAATTGTCGTTAAAAATGATCAAGATGAAGATGTCACTGACTTAGTATTAGAAAATAACATATTTAAAACTGACGTCATTGGTACCTATAAGATTTATTATTCTTATGAAGACTTAACCGTAGTTGAAAGAATAGTCACTGTTACCGAAGCAGATATAATCTCTACAAATAATAGTGATGAAACAATTAAATATAATGAAACAGTTTTAATTTATGGTGAAGTTGAAAATAATTCTCAAAAAACAGTCACATATAAAGCTTTCTTTGACGATGTTGACGTGACTGACGAAGTATTATCATTAGATTCAAATGGAGCTACTTTTACTCCAACTAATAGTGGTGTATATAAGGTGGTATTATCATCTGAGGGCTTAGATTCAATTGAATTAACATATACTGTTGTTACAGGCTGGATAAATGAAAATTATGGAAATAATACTAACTATTATGAAAACGGTCTATTAGTAATGGAATATAGTGGAGGGTGGCATTATCCTAGCCATGAACTTAATGTAACTGTACATAAAGAAAAACCATTTTTAGTTGTTGATGTAAATGATATTACTGGTGGAAATTGGAAATTAGATGTTGATGGTCATTTAGATGATGCAATTCCACAAAATTCTGAAAAAGGGTTAAGAATTATTGATTTAAGACCATTCTTAGGAAGTAATGATTCACTACAAATCAAATTTAAAATACTAATTGTTGGTTCTGATATAAGACTAGAATTAAGTGCGTTTGAATTCCTTTCAGAATTAGAAATAGCTCATAATTATAACGCAATAGTTAATGTATTACCAAATTCAAATAAAAAAGTAGAACCAAATGGAACAGTATTAGTTTCGGCTGAATTAAAATATCCAATTTCAAATGAAGAAGTTAGCATTAAAGTATTAAATAGTGATGAAGATGATGTAACATCAGAAGTATTAATAGGTGGAGTCTTTAAAACATCAATAGAAGGTGAATATACTTTATACTTTATGAATGATTATGCCGAAACAGTTACAAGAGTAATAAAAGTATTATTAGATCCAGTAATTAATTCTAATAATCCATCAAGTGAAGATATAATCGTTGAAACAGTTCATAATATTGATGTATCAGTCAGTAATCCAACTCCTGAAGGTGAATTAAGTTATGTCGTTACTATGTTGGGTGATGATACCGATATAACATCATTAGTATTTGATGTTGATACAAAAGAGTTTATGACAGACGTTACCGGAACTTATGTTTTAACAATCTCATATCCAGATGCTGATGATTTAGTTTTAACTTTAGTTGTAAAAACTGATTGGGTGTTAGAAGACCCTGCGGGTGGTACTGTAAATGTAGATTATAATAAAGGTAAAATAACAATTCATTATGAAGGTGATTTTTATTGGCCAAAATCAAAAACAGTCATACCTATAACAACTGACAATACTCCTTATCTAGTACTGGATATTGAAAGCATTACTGGAGGAACTTGGAAACTAGGATTTGGTGATCCTTATGAAGAAGAGATACTTGAGACGGGAGATCATAGTGGAGTTATTATATTTGATTTAAGAGATTATGTTGCAGCATCAGGATATGGTGAAACCCATAAAGAATTAAATATGACTTTAAATTTCTATATTGTTGGTAGTGATGTAACTTTAAAGATAAATAGTATTAAGACATTAACTCAAGCTGAATACGATGCATTAGATTAAAAACAAAGAAAATAATAATAGGGCTTAAATATTTAAGCCCTATTACTTACAGTAAAAGGAGAAAGAAATGAAAAAATTAACTATAAAAATAATAATAATGTTTTTATTATCACTAACAAGTTTATCATTAATTAGTTGTACAACAAATGGAAATAAAACAGCTGATGGTAAAATTACTGTTTTATTAGATAATAAAGATCGTGCATTTTTTGAAGGTATTATTTCAAGATATGAAGAACATTATGAAGAAGAAGGTTATAAAGTAAATCCTATCTGGACGCCAGGTTCTGATTTACATTCTAACCAAGCAACTAAAATAGGTTCTGGAACACCTCCTGATTTACTTATTGGTGGTGATATGTATACAGAATTGTTTAGTAGAAGTTTGTTAGATTTAAACCCATATATTGAAAGAGATTCTGAAGAATTAGATTTAGATGATATTATTGATGGAGTTATGGATAGATTGAAAAATAAAGAAGGAAAAACTTTATTTATGCCAAGGTTTTTCAATGTAAGTTTACTATACTATAATAAAGATTTATTTGATAATTCTAAAACAGAACTTCTAAATTTAAATTTAAGTGAAGCTCCCGAAGGAACATTAGAAGGTGATTTACATTATCCCAATGTTAATTGGACAATTGAGGACTTTTTTAAAGCCGGTGGAGTTTTAACGAAAAAAGATGGTAGTGGAGCATATACTCAATGGGGGTCAAGCACTGTTGGTGGTTGGTGGGGTGAATGGTTAATTCACTTAAGACAAAGCGGTGTTGATATCTTCAATCAAGATGGATATGTTGATTTTAACAATGAAAAAGGCAAAAATGCTTTACAAATATGGCGCGATAAAGCTTATGGGAATCAAGATTTAAATCGACCTAAAATTAGTGTTGCCCCAGGAGAATCAGATTTTGGAGGTTTCCAAGCTGGTAGAGTTGCTATGGAATATGGTGGTCATACTGCTAATTGGTCTAGATATGATTCTTTAAATTCGCTTAATTGGGGAATAACTATATTACCAACAGGATTAGAAAGAAGATCAGGTGCAGAGTTTGCGATTGAGGGGATTGGTATTTATAAAAATACTCCTAATGTTGAAGCAGCTTGGGCATTTATAAAGTTTCTGATTGATAAAGAAGGAATTAAGTCATCGGTTGATAATGGATATTTAGCAATTAGAAAATCGGTTGTAGAAGAAATGGAAGATGGCCCAATCAAAGAAAGAACGTTACTAGCAATTGAGGCTATCAATCCTAATGGAGATTTTGGAGATTACGCAATGACTTTACCTACAAATGAATATTTCTCTGATATATCAATTAATGTAATTGAACCAATCTTAGCTTTAATGATGGCTAATGATAATTCAAGAATCTCAATTGATGAAGCTTTAAAAAGAATTCATACACAAGCAAACAATTATATAACTTTAAATTATAAGTAATGAATTAAATATGAATAAAAAGTTAAAATTTAAAAAATTTAATTATTATAAACAAAAAAATGTTTGGTTTTGGTTGTTTACTTTACCTGCTACACTAGGATTCATTTTCTTTATTGTCTATCCAGTAATTAGATCACTATATTTAAGTTTTACTGATATGACATTACTTACACCTGATGAAGTGAATTTTGTTGGTTTAAAGAACTATAAATCATTCTTTTCAGGAATGGATCCATTATTTTGGCTATCTTTAAAGAATACATTTATTTATGCAGGACTTAATGTAGTTTTAACAATGACATTTGCTTTGCTGACGGCTTTATTGTTAAACAATAATGTAAAGGGTAAAAATATTTTTAGAACGATCTTTTTTATTCCATCATTATTACCAGCTGTTGCAAGTGCGATTATGTTTAGGTGGTTATTTGACCCATCAAACGGTCTAATCAATAATTTTCTTAGATTTTTAGGTTCAACCAATCCACCAATATGGCTTGAGAGCGCTCAAACGGCTTTAATAACCTTAGTTATTGTTTCAGCATATGGATTTGGTGGGCAGATGATAATTTTTATGACAGGATTAAATAGTATCTCTACTAGTTATTATGAGGCTGCTGAAATTGATGGTGCTGGATATTGGACTAAATTATTTAAAATTACCTTACCACTATTATCACCAATTATTTTTTATAATATATTAATGGGTACAATCGGAGCTCTCCAAGTATTTACCGAAGGATTTGTTATTTCAGGCTCGGGGCCAGGGAATTCAACTTTATTTTATGTCTTAAGACTTTATAATATGGCATATAAACAGCCATTTAGGTTAGGTCAAGCATCAGCGATGGCTTGGTTATTATTTATCATTATTGGATTTATTACGTTGATTTAT
>JBBACV010000063.1:0-7076 GCA_041656835.1 Acholeplasmataceae bacterium
ACCAACGCTTATGTGGTTATTAATAATCATAACGAGTGTTTTATTGTTGACCCTGGCTTTGAAAGTAGTTCAATTATTGAATATTTAAAATCAAGAAAGATTGAACCACAGTTTATTTATATTACACATGGTCATCATGATCATACCGGTGGTGTTAAACAATTAAAGGAATTGTATCATATTCCAATTTATGCGCCACTTTTAGATAAGATTTGGTTAAAAGATCCAAATTATAATTACTGGCCCTTTGAAATACCGGTTGATCAGTTTGTTGTTGATGGTGATATTATTGAATTTGATGATAAAGATTTTAAAGTGATTGAAACTCCTGGACACAGTGAAGGTTCAACAGCTTTATATTATCCACCATATTTATTTAGTGGAGACACTTTATTTTTTGAATCAGTTGGTAGGACTGATATTCCTTTTTCAAATTTTGAAGTTTTAAAAGATACTATCTTAAATAAACTTTATAAACTTCCTAATAATACAATTGTATATCCTGGTCATGGGAAGGAAACTTCAATCGGGTATGAAAAAGAAAATAATCCAATTATTAATCAAAACACAAAATAAGAAGCTTTCGCTTCTTATTTTTTTAGTTTATTTAAATTTATTTTTTAAATATTTTATATAATAATCTGGATTGAACTTTTCACCAGTAGCTAGTAATAATAATGCTTTTGGCGTTTTAGTTTTACCGTATATATGAATATGTTGTTTTAACCAATCATTAACTTTATATATTTCATTATTAGAAATTGCCGTTTCAATATTAAAGGATTGGTTCATTTTACGGTAGATTTGAGCAGCATAAGCTGAACCAAGTGCATATGAAGGGAAATACCCGAAGGCGCCACTTGACCAGTGGATATCTTGAAGTAAACCGTCTTTATCATTATTAGGTCTAACTCCTAAATACTTTAGGTAAATCTTTTACTTCTAATTTGCCACTAATTAAAGCTTTTTCAATTTCATATCTAACCATAATATGAAATGGATAAGTTAGTTCATCAGCTTCGGTTCTAATTAATGATCTTTTAGATTCATTTACGTATTGATAAAATTCTAATAATGAAACATTTCTTAATTCTTTTTTAAATGTTTCTTGAAGTTTTTCATAATGAGCTTCCCAAAAGGCATAACTTCTACCGATCATATTTTCATATAACCTTGATTGGGATTCATGAATTCCCATTGAAGAACCACTCCCTAAATTAGTATATAGTAATTCTCGATCAATTTGTTGTTCATAAATACCATGTCCTAATTCATGAATTGTTGAAAAGATTGATGATAAAATTAAGTTAGGAATATATTTGGTTGTTATTCTTACATCAGTGCTACTAGCACTTGATGTAAAGGGATGATTACTTTCTTTTAAAAGTCCTTTATTTTTATTATAAGAAAAAACATCAAGTAAATAATTAGAAAATTCTTTTTGAAGTTTTATATCAAAAGGACCATTTCTTAATTTTCTGGAAACTTTTAATTTTCTTGATGTAGCTTCTAATAAAGTATTTTGTAGTTCATCTTTTAATTTATCGAAAAAATTATCATATAATTCTACAGTCATACCTTCTTCATATAAATCTAATAAAACATCATATCCTTTTAATTGATCGGTTTCTAAATATTTAGCGATTTTTTGATTATAAGTAACAATCTTTTCTAAATACGGTAAAAACATTTCAAAATCATCATTATTTTTTGCATGAGCCCAAATTGATGTTGATTCATTAATCAAATTTTTATAATCTAAAAATTCATCTTTAGGCATTTTTTTAATTAACCTTAAACTTTTTTCTAAGTTCTTAACTTCAATTTTTAATAAGGGGTTAAGTTTATCTTGATTATTAATTAAAAAATCAACATTCTCTAAATAAAGTGGGTCAGTTTCCACTTTATATAGCTCTTCATTTAATACTTTTACTTGTTCATTACGGTATTTTAATCCATCTTTTGGTAATTCCGTTTCTAAATCCCAACCTAAGAGCCATAAAGCATAGCGATAAGCTCTTATTTTTTTTCTATATTTATGATAAAGATCAATTTTATAATTCATAATTCCCTCCCAAATATTAATAATGATTATATCATTTTATTAATAAAATGTAAGAAATTATGGTATTTTAACAATAAATTAGCACTCATCACTTGACAGTGCCAAATGATGGTGTTATAATAAAGATAGAAAAAGGAGGAGTAAAAAATGTTAAGTTTAATTAGAAGAAACCAAGATTTATTAAGTAACTTTTTTGATGATGTTACTGATTATAACGTTTTTAGTAAAAACAGCTTAATGAAGACCGATATTAAAGAATTAGAGGATTCATTTGAGCTTTTAGTTGAGCTTCCTGGTTTTAAAAAGGAAGATGTAAGGGTTAGTGTTGACAATAAGTATTTAAACATTGAAGCTAACCGTGAATATTTAAAAGAGGAAGATAAAGATACTAAGTTTATTAGACGTGAACGTTATTATGGAACAATAAAAAGAAGTTTTTATGTTAGTAATATAACCATCGATGAAATAAAGGGTGAATTTAAAGATGGTATCCTAACCTTAACTGTTCCAAAAGAAAGTAAAAACATTCCAGAAAAGAAATATTTATCATTATAAGTTAAAAAATACCGCAATTAAGCGGTATTTTTTTTAATATAATCAATCATATCTTTTTCATTTTTATATATATATAAGTTCTTATGACAATCTTTAATTCGGTCGATAAAATGCCAGGAATATTCAATTTCATCCCATCTAGCAAATAAAGTTTTTGAACCATTTATTAAATCTAAAATTAATCTTTCATAAGCAGCTGGGATATTACCATGAGCTGATTCAGCAATTTTATAAGATAAATTAACCTGACTTAATTCATCTTTAAAGCCAGGGACTTTAGAATTAATTAATAGTTCAACTTTTTCTTTTGGATCAATTGATATTTTTAATATATTTCTTGAAGCTTTTAAGTTCCACCTTTTTTGTTCATTTGTTTGATGGTAAATTACTTCTAAGTAAGATTCTTTTTTACTAAGTTTTTTACCGGTAAATATTTTAATGGGTATTTCCCTAAAATTAGGAGTGTTTACATAACATATAAATGAAACAAATGTTTCAGTTTTAGAATCTTTGTCGATATTTTCCTCGTTTAAATAACCATCATATTGACCAATAAAAACACTATCTGGTAACACAGTTAAACTTTTTAATACTTTTACTTTTTCATCAGCAATATAAAGTGATTCATATTCATAAGGTGGATCCATTGTTATTAGTGATAACATTTGTAAAATATGCGACTGAACCATATCCTTTAAAGCCCCCGCATGATCATAGTAACCTGCTCTTTTTAATATTCCTTCTTTTTCTTTAACAACTAATCTAATTTCTTTTATTGATTTAGAATCCCATGAGTCTCTAAATAAAAGATTAGCAAATCTAACTGAAATAATATTTTGAATCATTTCTTTTCCTAAGTAATGGTCAATTCGGTAGATTTGTTCTTCGGTGAAGTATTGCCATAACATGTTGTTAATTTCTTTAGCTGATTTTAAGTTATTTCCAAAAGGCTTCTCAAAAACAATCCTTTCGTTGGGATTGTTTTTTGTTATTAAATTATAATCACTTAAATTTTTAGCAACACCTTTAATTAAATCCGGACCAATTGCTAAATAATAAATTAATTTAGTATTTTCATCTTTATATTTATTAATTAATGTTTTTAATCCATTATAATCATCAGGGTTAGTAATTTGCATTTTATAGTAAAATAATATTTTACTTAATAAATCTTTATTTATGACATTACTATTAAAGTCTGATAACGAAGTTAAAAAGGAATCCGTATTATAATCACGTCTTCCTAAGGCGATTACTAAAGTGTTTTCACTTATTTCATTATCTAAATAAAGCTTTGTAATTGCAGGGATTAATTTTCTCGCTGTTAAATCTCCGGTTGCACCAAAGATTGTAATAATTGTGTTTTTAATCATTTCTTTTTATAAATTGCGTGTCCTCCAAACTCACGTCTTAAAGCAGCAACAACTCTTTCACTAAACTTATCATCATCTCTTGATTTATATCTAGTAAATAAAGAACCAGCAATAACTGGTAAAGCCACTTCATAATCAAGGGCAGTTTCAACCATCCATTTACCTTCACCGGAATCATCAATTCTTCCTAAAAGTCTTTCTAATTTAGCGTCTTTATTAAAAGCTTTAGCTGCAAAGTCAATTAAGTTAGATGCGATAATAGAGCCATTATTCCATACTTCACTTAACATTTTATAATCAACTTTAAATGGGGATTTTTCTATTAATTCAAATCCTTCACCAATGGCTTGCATCATCCCATATTCAATTCCGTTATGAACCATTTTTGTAAAATGTCCTGCTCCTGGTCCACCCATATATCCATAACCTTTATCTAATGAAATATCTTTATAAACATCTTTTAAATAATCAAAAGTATCTTTTGATCCACCAACCATTAAACAAGCCCCAAATCTAGCACCATAGGTTCCACCAGAGGTTCCTACATCAACAAATTCTATTTCTAGCTCATTTAAACGATGATATCTTTCAACTGATTTATTAAAGTTAGAATTACCGCCATCGATAATAATATCTTTTTCTCTTAAATAAGGAGAAATATCACTAATAACATTATCAACAATATGATTAGGTACCATTAACCAAACAACTAATCTTTCTTTATTAGTTCTAGTTAATAAATCTTTTAAGTTATCATATGTTTTAATACCATCTTTTTCTAAACTTAATCTTTGATTTGAATCTAAATCAAAACCTCTAACATCATGTTTATGACTATGGAGGTTTCTAGCTAAGTTAGAACCCATTTTACCTAAACCAATTAAATGTATTTTCATAAAAACTCTCCTTCTCTTTTATGTAATTATACTAAACGAAACTACTTCTTACAAGTACTTTAAACCTTATTTAAATCGCCAAATATTTTACTACCAACTGATAATGGTAGTAAAATATCATTTTCATTAACTTTTATCGTTAAAATTTCATTACTTAGATCTTTATTTTTAATTAAGACCTCACTATTTAAATAAAGGTTTAAATTAGCTAGCATTTTTAATAAATCTTTATCATCTAATACTCGGTTGATTAATAATCTATCACCTTTTTTTAACTCAGATAATGAAACATCATCAATCACAACAATATCATTTTCATCTTTAGGAATCGGATTACCGTGACTACAGTATTTGGGTTTACCTAAATATTCATATAATTTATCAACCATTTCTAAACTTGATGAATGTTCTAATTTTTCTGCCTCATCATGGACTAAGTGCCAAGGATAATTAAGGTGTTTCGTTAAAAATACTTCCCATACTCGGTGAGCTCTAACAAATTTAATCGCGACTTTAATACCTTTATTAGTTAATGATACTCCTTTATAAGGAATAAAATTAATATAACTTTTTAATTCTAATCTTTTTATCATATCATTAATACTTTGATCACTAAATTTTAAAGATTCTTTTAACTCACTTGTTTTAATCATTGGTTTATTAAGTTCGACTTGAAGTTCATAAATAACTTTTAAATAATCTTCTTCAGCTCTATACATAATAATTTATCTCCTTATAAATACTTTAATTTATCCTCATAAAATAATATACCTTGATCAGTTAAGTTTATTTTACCATTAACTCGGTAGATTAGCTTCTTTTCAAAACCATGATGGAGTAATTTTTGATATTTTTTAAGGCTCCATTTTAACTCATGAGGAATTAATAATTCTTCAATTTCATGTTCTTCACCTTCTAAATGTTGATGATTTCCAATATGTAGCATTAAAACAATAAATGAAAACTCGAATTTTTGATGATATCTTTTATAAATAGTATAAATAACTCCATTTTTAGAATTAAAAATTAAAACCATTAAAAATGAAATTAATGAAAAACTACTTACCATTCCTGCAATTGTCACTTCTCCTTTAAAAATAACAATCGCAGTAAAGAATCCTAAAACACTATTTATAACTCCAATTATTAAGGAATACATAATTGTTTTAAATAAATCTTTCGTAATTAATAATGCCGTTGCTGGTGGTGCAATCATTAAACTAATTACTAAAATAGATCCAACTATATTAAAAGAGGTAACCGCAGTTAATGAAATTAAAGTCATTAATAAATAATGAATTAAAGTTGGCATAAAACCTAAAGTTTTAGCCAAAGCTTCATCAAATGAAATTAATTTTAATTCTTTATAAAAAACGCCAACAAATAATAAATTAATAATAAATACACTTAAAATAATATAAAAAGACTTAGGTCCTATCTTAACTCCATTAATTACTAATTGATCAAAAACACTTAATTCAACTTTCCCTAATAAAACCGCATCAATATCTAAATGAACCCCACTAAAATAAAGAGTTACAATTACCACAGCAACCGAAAATAATAACGGAAAAATAACTCCAATTGCAGATTCTTCATCGGTCTTTTTAGTTTTAACTAATAACTCTCCTAAAAAGACCGTTAAAACTCCCATTAAAGAAGCTCCGATTATTAATAGAGGAGAGTTTAAGTCCATTACAATCATAAAACTTAAAACTATTCCTAATAACACAGTATGACTAATCGCATCTATTTGCATACTCATTTTTCTTAAAACTAAAAAGACTCCTAAAATAGAGGTAGCCAGTGATACTATTATCATTATTAGTAAAATCCATAAATTAGCCATGATAATCACCAATTAATAAATCCTTTACTTTTTCTATTCCTTTATCAGTTAGTATATAAGTCTTATTATGCTTTTTGATTAAATTTTCTTTAATTAGTGTTGATGCAGTTATTTCATCCAATAAATAAAACTTAGGATTTTCATATAAATGAATTAATCCTTTATATTTATTAATTGACTTTTGATATTTATAATCTTTAATCTTCCCTTGAATAATTCCTCTTTTAGGAGCAAACAATAAAGATATTAAAACGATAACTGAAACACTTATCACAATTACTGGTCCAGTTGGTAGTTTTGATACATTTGCTGAAAAGATTGTCCCAATAAAACCTGAA
>JBBACV010000064.1:0-7057 GCA_041656835.1 Acholeplasmataceae bacterium
TACAGGAGATGGAATTCATTATCGTTCAGGAATTATTGATGGATTATATAATCATGAAGCCATTTTAAAGATTACTAAATATTTAGAAGATAAAAAAATAGGATCTCATCATGTTAACTACAAATTAAGAGATTGGGTTTTTTCTCGTCAAAGATATTGGGGTGAACCATTTCCAGTTTTATTTGATGAAAAAGGTAAAATCCATTTACTTAAAGATGATGAACTTCCATTATTATTACCTGAACTTGACTATATAAAACCATCGGGAACTGGTGAATCACCATTAGCTCTTAAAACTGATTGGGTTAATGTTATTATTAATCATAAAAAATATAGACGTGAAACTAACACCATGCCACAATTAGCTGGTTCTTCATGGTATCAAATTGCTTATGTATTAAAAAGTCATTTAGGATATTTACCATTCAATTCAAAAGAAGCCAAAGAAGTATTAGATCATTTCTTACCAGTTGATTTATATGTCGGGGGAACTGAACATGCCGTGGGCCATTTATTATATTCAAGATTTTGGTATAAAGTTTTTTATGATTTAGGTTTGGTTTCAACAAAAGAGCCATTTTTAAAACTTATTAACCAAGGGATGATTTTAGGAGACGACCACTCTAAAATGAGTAAAAGTAAAGGAAATACTGTTTCTCCTGATCAAATCTATCATTCGCATGGGGCAGATTCACTTAGATTATTTGAAATGTTTTTAGGCCCTTTAGAAGCCGATAAACCTTGGAGTGATGAAGGTTTAGATGGGGCAAAAAGATTTTTAGACAGAGTACACCGAATGTTTGATTTTGAGATCATCAAAGAAAACCTTGATGATTTAAACTTCATTATGCACCAAACAATTAAAAAAGTTACTGAAGATTATGAAAAGTTAGCTTTTAATACTGCGATAAGTCAAATGATGGTTTTTGTTAATGAAGTTTATAAAACTAAAAAAATTGGTCTTAAACAAGCGAGAATCTTCCTTCAATTATTAAACCCAATTGCACCACACTTAACTGAAGAAATAAATAAATCAGTCTTAGGAAATAATGAGGAATTAGTTTATTCTACTTGGCCTAGTTATGATGAAAAATATTTAGTTAAAGATTTAATCGATATACCAGTTCAAGTTAATGGACGTTTAAGAGCGGTCATAAATGTTAGCCCTTCAAGTAAAGAAGAAGATTTAATTAATGAAGCCTTAAACAATGAAAATGTTAAAAGACATTTAAATGATAAAACGATCATAAAAAAAATAGTTATTCCCAAAAGATTAATTAATTTTGTCGTTAAATAGGAGGTAGGTTATGCCCTTAAAATCAATAAATGAATATACTTATTATGAACAAGAACAACTTAATAAACTAAAGTATTTTTATGATAATCAATTAAGAAACTTAATTGATACAGAAATACTTAATTTAAAAATAGAAGGTTTTGTTACTAAGGAGCCGGTGTTATTTAAAGATAGATTAAATTATGAACTTAAATCTTATCAAGTTGGTGATGCTTGGGGAGAGTTATTTGATTGTGGTTGGTTTAAATTAAGCGGCAAAATAAAAAATTATAACCCTAATGAAACTTATTATTTAAAACTAGACTTAGGTGGTGAAGCCTTACTTTATAATGATAAAGGTGTCCCTTTAAAAGGTTTTACAAGCGGACCTACCGCTTTTAAAGATTTAAAATTTAACCCTAGTAAAATCTATTATCCTATCAATGATTTAATTAATGACTCAAAAATAGAACTATGGGTTGATGCCGGTGCTAATGATCTATTTGGTCGTTTAGATAATGATGGAATAATTAAATCCGCAAAGATTGTAAAAAGAGATTTAAAGATTCGAAAACTTATGTATGATGTTGAAAATCTATTAGGAATTATTCCTTTAATTAAAAAAGATTCTAAAAGACATCAAGATTTATATAATGCTTTAATTGAAATATATTATTTATATATTTATGATGATATAAATTGGTTGGAAAAGTCCTTAGATATTGTTAAATCATTAGATAAAGTAACAAGTGTCGATAAACTACACCTATATGTAACTGGTCATGCTCATATTGATTTAGCGTGGCTATGGCCAATTAGAGAAACAAAGCGAAAGCTTTTAAGAACAATCACTAATGTTTTTTATTTAATTGAAAACCATGATAGGTTTATTTTTGGAATTTCTCAACCTCAAATGATTCTTTGGTTAAAAGAAGAAAGCCCTGAATTATACGAAAAGTTTAAACAATATGTAAAAATCGGACGAATTGAACTTCAAGGCGGGATGTGGGTTGAAGCTGATACAAATATTCCTAATGAGGAATCATTAGTTAGACAAATGCTTTATGGCATTAAATTTTACGAAGAAGAATTTAATGTTCGAGTTAAAAACCTATGGCTACCTGATACATTTGGTTTTAATGCTAATATGCCGCAAATAATTAAAAAATCAGGATTAGATTATTTTTTAACAATTAAATTAACATGGAACTTATATAACGAATTTCCTCATAATACTTTTAGGTGGAGAGGAATAGATAAAACAGATATTATTGCTCATATCCCCCCCCTAGGTAACTACAACAGCAACGCTACCCCATTAGATCATTTTAAAATTAAAGAAAATTATAAAGAAATAAAAGATATTCCGATTGCTTTAAATTTATATGGAATTGGCGATGGTGGCGGTGGGCCAGGGTTAGAACACTTAGAAAGAATTGATCGCCAGAAAAACTTTGATCCCCTACCTTACATATCACACCGTAAAGCAGAAAGATTTTTTGAATACTTAGAAAACTATAAAAGAAAAATGCCTTTTTATGATGGAGAACTTTATTTAGAAAATCATCAAGGAGTTTATACTTCTAAATCAGAAGTGAAAAGATATAACAACCTATTAGAATCAACTCTTAAAACAATTGAAACATACTTAGTTATTAATAATAAATACCATAAATATCATGATGAATTAAATGAGATATGGAAAGAAGTCTTATTATATCAATTTCATGATATTTTACCAGGAACATCAATTAAAAGAGTATATGATGAACTAATTCCTAATTATCAAAACTTACAACAAAGATTAATGAAAATAGTCGAAAGTGATTTAACTAAAGAAACAATGTTTAACCCCCTTCTTAAAAAAGCCACTTTTTTAAAGAAAGAAAATAATAAATATTATTTATATGACTTAAAGCCACTTTCATTTGATAAATTTAAAAATGAATTTAAATATATTAAAGAAACAAAAGAATTAAACTTTAACACTAATAACTTAAAAATTACTTTAGATAATGAAAGAGGAGTTATTAAATCTATAATATATAAAAATAAAGAAACTTTAAATAGCCCTAACTTTAACCAACTATTAGTTTATAAAGATATCGGAGACGCTTGGAATATTGAAAAGAACTACCGGATTCAAACGCCAACAGAAATGAAATTAACGGGCCGAGTCATTAAAGAATATGAAAAAATTATCGAAATCAATCAAAACTATACTTTTAAAAACTCACATCTTAAAGAAACGATTATTATAAATCAAAATAAAGATGAAATTGAATTTCATCATGAAATAAATTGGCAAGACTTAGGTTATATGTTAAGAAGTAGTTTCCCAATTAATATTGATTCAAATATTGCTACATATGATATTCAATTTGGAAACATTACAAGAAGTAGAACTAAGAAGGACTCCTATGATTTAGCTAGATTTGAAGTCCCTATGCAAAACTGGGTAAGTCTTAAAAATAATAAATTTAGCTTCAGTTTAATAACCAGTGGTAAATACGGGACTTATACTGATTTAAATCTTCTTGATTTAAATCTTTTAAGAAGTACTAATCGTCCTGGAATAAATGGGGATATTGGTAAGACATCTTATAAATATTTAACTGTATTTCATGAACATGATCACATGATTGATAATATCGATCATCGGGCAATGGTTTTTAATACAACCTTTTTAAAATTAAAAGAAAACTCTAATTTAAAATTATTTGAATTAGATAATATCGATATTTCATATTCAACAATTAAAGAATCATACGATAAAAAAGGAATAATTATTAGATTATATGAAAGATCAGGTTATAACCAAGAAGCTAACTTAAAACTAAATTTTGATTATAAAAAATTAGAATTAGTTAACTTAGTAGAAGACTACCAAAATGTTTTAGCTAATCTTAGGTTAAAATTCAAACCTTTTGAAATTAAAACTATTAAAATTTATTTATAATTAAAAAATAATAATGAAATTATGGAGCTTGATATAACCTTTGGATTATATCAAGCTTTTTACTTGTGATATAATAAATTTTTAAAAGGGTGTGCCAGTCGGTGCATTGGATGAAGTTATTGTGCCCTGTAGTTATAAATAAGTGGAAGTCGATGTATTCCTTTTTACAACAAACAACACCGGTAATATCGTTATCCGAGATATTATGAGAGTTCCATCGGGGTCTGAGAGAACAGCGAGCATGACACAATCATCAAATGCATACCTGGGAGGTCTTAATATTTCTTAAGTATAAAAGCCGAATATTAACATAGAAAGTAGGAAACTAGTAGCTCATAATCATTATTATGATGTTAATAGGAATTTTAAAAGTATTCATAACTTATTTAAATATGTAAAATATCAACTGTTTAAAACTTTAAAAGGTAAAATGAGATATAAAGATTTTTTTAGAACATAGAAATATTATATAGATATACCAAAGATAAAAGTTGATATTTGGAATTGGAAATTATCTTAAAGATTTAAATTAAGAGCCATATACGGGAAATCTGAAAGAACGTTTTTGTGAGGGGTAATAATATTTTCTCACTTAAGAAAAGAATAAGGGAGAGAGTAGAGCTTGTCTACTCGACAGAGTTAACATGAATGAAATAATTAATAAATTATATATTAAATTTACAAATAGATATAAAGATTTAAGTTTTAATGATGTTTTTAATAAATTATCTGATGACATACTTGTTAAAGACTAAAGTAATGATTGATAGAAAAGGTGAACCTGAAATCATTATCTATAATAATTCTTATATTATTGTTGAAATGAGTACAGAGACTCCTAATGATCGAAGTATTTGTTACGACATGGAAGCACGAGTTAATAGAAAGAAATTTCCACCACCAACAAGTGCTTTAGAAATAGCTGATAAAAATGGTTTACTAGTTGTTGATGAAGATTTATATCAGTATCTTCAGACATTAAAAATGCTAGATACTAAAACATCAAGTTGGTTAAAGACAAATGATGCTTTTAGAGCATTAGGTGGAGCAATAACTGGTGAGAGACGTTATAATCGAATCTTTATCTATCATAATGGTGCAGATAGTTATTATGATAATCAATTCTATTTAAATAATAAATATTTATATCCAACAGATGATTTGGATATTTTATTAAGCAATCGTGATATTACTAATGCTATAAGTAACTATTTTAAATAACCTTGCAAATTATGATTGATTCAAATAAAACAAAAATAATAAACAAAATCATTTAACACATATATATTTAAATAAAAATAAGAAAATAGGAGATTTTTATGACTGCAACCGATTTATGCTTACTAATAAAAAGCAGAGGAATCATAAAACACCTTTTAAAGTATATCGATAACGATTACTAATTTAATTGTTATTATTTAAGTAATGTTTTATTAATTATTAATGGTAGTCCACTTTTATAATCTAATTATATTGTTTGTGTAAATTACTAATAAGTTCGTTTGAATCAATATTAAAATTTTCTTTTAATAAGTAATGGTATCTATTAATTTTTAAATTATTATCTTCCATAATCGAAACTCCAAGACATTGTGTAAATAATGAATCTCGTCTTTCATATTCGCCAAGCTCATGTGAGGCCGCTCCAGCAAAATAGTAAAAAGAATCTAATAAATAATATGATTTAATTCTAATTGAATACTTAATTCCTTCGTTTGCGTAATAATACATCTTCTCATAATTTAATGCAATACTAAAGTATCTAGCTATTTCATGAAGAGCTAAGGCTAAGACTTTGATATTATGTCCAGAAACTATTGTTATATTATTATCTAAATAAGATGCAAGCTTTTCAGCTATAATATGTTTTTCATTATAATTATCAAATTGGAATAAGGAAGTCAAAATAACAAGCTCTGATGTAGATAGAGCTTTTTTTGCTAATAGTTTATCTAATCCAATTAAATGTTTGGTTTTATTAATGGTTTCTAATTCTGAATATCTATTTTTCAAAAAATAAAAAATATTTATAGAATGATTATAAAGAAGAATATCATTTTCAGAAATTAAATTATCTTTGTCAATATTATTTAATAATTCTTTTACTAAATTAAAATTCTTGCTGACGACAGCATTATATAATTCGTAAACATTTTGCGATTGTTTTATTTTCTCAATCTCAAGTTCCATGATTATATATTCAGCATCAAAACCTAGCTTTTTAGCTAGTTTATCTAAAATTACATAAGATAATGTTGAATCTCCACTTAAATACCTACGATATTGTCTAAGAGAAATAACATCATGTAAAAAATTTTCTTGTGATAAGTTACGATCCATTCGTAATTTCTCAATAAATAACGCGATTTCGCGGGATTGATCAAATTTTTGCATATAAATACCTCAAAAAGTGACATATGTGCCCTATTATTAAATCAATTTTATCATAAAATAGTTATATAAAGTAAAAAGGAGAAAAAAAATGAAAAAATTTTACGTGTTTTTATTTGTTTTAGTGGTTGGTGGATTAGCTACCTTAATAGGAGTTAATCAAAATGGAAATAATGGTTTACATCATAATGTATTAGGTCATCATCAATTTGAAACAGAATTTGATAGTAATGATTATTTTAATCCAGAGAAAATCTCAAAGAAATATTCAGATGACGTAGGTTTTCCTGAATGGATAGGTCTATAATTAGGATTATAATATGAGAAAACTATATATAATACTATTTATTAACGTTTTGGGAAGGTTTTTTTCGGATACAAAAATTAAAACACAAAATCAACCTATTAATTTAGAAAAACCTTTAGAACAA
>JBBACV010000065.1:0-6968 GCA_041656835.1 Acholeplasmataceae bacterium
TCATTATAAACTTGCGTTTCTATGCTTGCTATTAATTGGCGGCAGACGGAATATAGGGTTTTTCGCCCTTTATTCCAAATAAAAAAGGCTTGACACTTTTGTATCAAACCTATGCTTTCAATATGGTGGAACCAAGGGGGCTCGAACCCCTGACCTCTTGGCTGCCAGCCAAGCGCTCTCCCAACTGAGCTATGATCCCTATTGTCCCCGCGACCGGGCTCGAACCAGCATGACTTTCGTCACTTGATTTTGAGTCAAGCGTGTCTACCATTTCACCACGCGGGGATTATTTATTATAACATTTTAAATATATTACTTCAATTGTTTTTTATCAATTAAATCTTGATATAAAGATTCTAAGTTTTTTGCGTAATTTTCTTTTGAATATTTTAAAACTGAATCTCTAGCATTTTCAGTTAACTTTTTTAAAGTACCATTATTATATACTTTTAAAAGTATCTCTGTTAATTCTTCTGTCTTCTCAAAGAAGATACCATTTTCATTGTTAATAACAAAGTCTTCAAAGACTTCGTCTTTTCTAACAATAATTGGTAATGAAGCGGCTAGTGCTTCGATATATGTTAATCCTTGAGTTTCTGTTGTCGAGGCATTTAAAAATACATCGGCCATTTGGTAATAGAGAGGAACTTTATCATAAGTGATAAACCCTAAAGTAATAATAAAATCGTTTGCTTTTAGTTTTTTAATGTGTTGATCTAATAAGTTTTTATCGGGACCGTCACCAATAATATAAAACTTGGATTTAGGATTTGTTTTATGAAATTCGGTAAAGGCATCAACTAAATCATTAATTGATTTTTCTCTTGCAATTCTTGAAACTAATAAGGCGACGAACTCATCATCTTTGATGTTATAAAATTCTCTTAATTTTATAACATCTTCTTTTTTATGGTTTTCTTGATAAAAAGGTTCTAAATCAATTCCTGTCGGAACAATTGTAAAGGTTCCTTTATGTTTTAAGTTAATCATTTTATCATATATTTTTTTAGTTGGAACAATTGTGATATCAGCTTTTTTTGTAAATTTATTATTAATCATAAAAGCTATTTTCTTAGCTAATCTTGGTGTAAATTTAGTCATAAATTTAGAAATGTGATGGGTATAATCTTGATATGATGTATGAACTGTATAACAAACCGGTAAATTAAATTTCTTGGCTGCATGAAGTCCTAATCTTCCCATTGAAAATTCTGTATGTATATGAATAATATCTAAATTTAGCGCTTTTATTTTTCTTAAATGTCTTCTTGTAAAAAATACCAAACGAAAACCTTTTAAAGATTTTTTAGGTATCGGAAAACCTTTTAATCTAATAACGCTTGGATTAAACTCATATTTTTGTTTAGGAGCATATGGTGTAATAACATATACCTCATGTCCTAAAGCTTCTAAACCATCTTTTAAATTATTAATTGACGTTACTACCCCTGATATTAAGGGGGAGTATGCTTCAGTAAATATTCCTATTTTCATTGTTATTCCCCTCTTTCTTTAAAAATATATAGCCGATTAAACCTACTAATATCCCAAAATAGTAAGTTGTCATACGCCATAATAACATTAATAGTGTTATTAGGTGACTTCCAATAATTAAATTACTTAATAAAAAATTAAAAGCGTATTCTGTTCCACCTGATGCACCAGGAAGTGGAACAAACATCATTGTTGTGGTAGCAATTAGTGATACAACAATTAAGTATATATTTTCATTTAATGTAAAATTAAATCCTAGTGATTTTGATAATAAAATCGTTGTTGAGTAAATAAAGATTAGTGATAATAATTTAATGGTAGAACTTAAAATAAAAACACGTTTTTTGGTGAATAAAAACTTAACTCCTTTTTGAAAATTATTAACAAAATTAAAAGTTTTAGATTTTAATTTTGCAGCTAGTTTTTGCGAGAATTTAAACCTTTCAAAAAAGGAAAAAATTATTTCAAATAATCGGTAAACCCCCCTTACATAAGCTAATAAAAATAAACCAACTAAAATTGTTGTATTAATTGAAAAACCGATTAAGATAGCAATTTTAAGATGTAGCGCTAATTCACTAATCTTATCCCAGAAAATAATTAACCCAATCGTTGTTAAAAGAACTGAAACTAATTGAAATAAGATAAAATTAACGACTAAAACTGAAGTTGCTTGTTCACCGTCAACATTATTTTTATGATAATAATATAGTTGAAAGGGTTGAGCTCCTGATGAAAATGGAGTTATACCATTAAAAAATGGTTCGATACTTTGAATTAAAAAACCTTGTTTAAATGATATTTCTTTATTAATCGCTCTTAAAACAATTTGACTACTAAATGCATTTAACAATAAAGCGATTAATGATATTAATAATGCCGTTAAAAAATATCCTATTTTTATTTCGGATATTTTTTTAATTAATAGATTAAAATCACTTAAACTTACCGAGATTGTCATTACTAATAAAAGTAGGACAACAACAAATATTATTTTCGGTAAGATATTTTTATAGTTTTCTTTATTTGTCTTCATTTACATTTCTTCTAAATAATCAATTCCCAATAACCTTAAACCTTCTTTTAAAACTGTTAAAACACTATTTATTAATAATAGGTTAGTATTTCGAATCATTAAATCTTCATCTAATACTTTAACTTTTCCATAAAAAGAATTAAATAAAGCCGCTAAATCTAATAAGTATTTAGCAATAATTGATGGTGAATCGTTATTAATTGATCTTTTAATAATATTAGGAAAATCATCTAGTATTTTAATTAAGTTAAAGTAATCATCTTTTTCATAAATATTTTTATCAATTTTATTTATCTCAATTTTATGATTTTTTAAAATTGAAATAATTCTAACAATACTATATTGTAAATAAGGGCCGGTTTGACCTTCAAATTTAATCATACTCTCTAAATTAAAATCAATGTTTAAAGTCCGATCATTTTTTAAATCGTTAAAGATGATGGCTCCAACAGCAATCTTTCTAGCTACTTCATCCTTGTTAGAAAGATTTGGATTTTTTTCTATAATTGCTGATTTCGCATCTGCAATCGCCTCTTTTATAACATCCATTAATTTAACGGCTTTTCCGCCTCTTGATGACATTTTTTTACCATCAATTAAGACTAATCCAAAATTAATATGTCTAATATCAAAGTTATAACCCATTAAATTAGTTATTTCTTTTAATTGTTTAAAATGCATTTTTTGTTCATTACCAACAACATATAATACTCGATCAAAGTTATATGTTTTATATCGATAAAATAAAGCTGCTAAATCTCTTGTTTGGTATAAGGTTGCCCCATCACTTCTAATTATAATTGCTGGTGGGTCATTAGGATCCGTATAAACAACTTTAGCGCCTTCATCTAAATGAAGTAATTTTTTATCTTCTAATTCTTTAACAACACTATCCATTTTATCATTATAAAAAGCTTCTCCATCATATGAATCAAAGTTAACATTTAATAAATTATATGTTTTCATAAATTCATTTAAAGATATTTCTCTAAAATATTGCCATAACTTTATGGAGTCTGGATTGTTTTGTTCTAATAGTAAAAACTCATGTCTTCCTAAATCTTCTAATGTTTTATCTTCTTTTTCTGCTTCATGAAATCTAACATATAAACTATGTAAATATTCAATAGGGTTATTTTCAAGTAATTCTTGATTTCCCCATTTTTTATAGGCAGCAATCATTTTACCAAATTGCGTTCCCCAATCACCTAAATGATTAATCCCAAAAACGTTATAACCAAGCTTTTCATAAATTAATTTCAATGAATTACCAATTACTGTTGATCTTAAATGACCAACTGTAAAGTGTTTGGCAATATTAGGTGATGAATAGTCAATTACAACATTTTTATCATTTTTTGGTAGGGAACCATAGGAATCTTTTTTTACATATATTTCATTTAAAATATTAAAAGACAAATCAACTCTTTTTAAATATATATTTAAAAATCCATTTAAAAATTTAATATCTTTGATTTCATTTAAAGTTTTAATTAATGGTTGAAACTCATCATATACTTCATTAATTTTTAAATTTAGATTTCTTGATATAACAAAAAGTGGAATCGCTAAATCAGCATCTCCTCTTTTAGGAACTTCAATTACAATATCTATATTTTCATATTTTGATTTTAATATTTCTTTAATGTTTAATTTAATCTGTTCTATCATAAAATACCTCTTAAGACTATTATATCAAAAATTTATTACAAATCTATTAAAATCAAGATATATTGATTGCTAATAAATAAAATCAAGATATATTGATTGCTAATAAATAAAATTAATGTTATACTTATTTGACCCCCCCATTGGGGGTATGGAGGATATATGCCAAAACATAAAGAAGCGCTTAAGACTTTAAAGATTGCCTTAGGTCAATTAAATGCAGTAATTAAAATGACTGAAGATGAAAGGTATTGTATCGATATATCAAATCAAGTTGAAGCTACCGTTTCACTTCTTAAAAAAGCTCAAAGGAACATTATAAAAGATCATTTAAATCATTGTTTAATTGAATCAGTCAAAGAAGGTAAATCAGAAGAAAAGTTAGAAGAAATAAATAATTTATTAAAGAAATTAATTTAGGAGAATATATTAATGACAAAAGAAAAAGTATGTACTTGTAAAGGTTGTAAGGGTGAAGGAACTTCAACTTGTGGTTGTGGATGTTTAGATGAAAAAACGTTAAATAATCCTCATATTTCCCATTGTGGACATCATGGTGATGATTCTCATGATCATAGTCATCATATGAAAAGCTATTTATATAAGTTTATTATCTCAACTATTCTATCGATTCCGGTAATAATTTTATCGCCAATAATTCAAGGGTGGTTTAATTATAGTTTAGTTTTTCCTTATTCTGAATATATCGTTTTTGGTTTATCAATTATTATAGTAATATATGGTGGTAAACCATTTTATGAAGGTTTAATAAATGAAATTAAACATCGTTCCCCGGGAATGATGTCCTTAGTAAGTGTTGCGATTACGATTTCATTTATTTTTTCTAGTTTAGTAACCTTTAAATTAGTTAGTTCACAAATGGATTTTTACTGGGAATTAGTTACTTTAATCGATATTATGTTATTGGGACATTATATTGAAATGAAATCAACAATGGTGGCAACAAATGCTTTAAAATCGATTACTGAATTACTCCCACAAACTGCTAATCTTTATTTAGATAATAAAGAAACAATTGAAGTCCCGATAAAAGACTTAACTTTAAATCAAGTAGTTTTAGTTAAGCCTGGTGATAAAGTTCCTGTTGATGGAATTATTATTGATGGCGTATCAACAATCGATGAATCAATGATTACCGGTGAATCTAATCCTGTCTTAAAAGAAATAAATAATGAAGTGTTAGGTGGTACCATTAATGGTGATGGTTCTTTATTAGTTAAAATTACTAAGTTAGGTGATGAAACTTATTTAAATCAAGTTATTAAATTAGTTGATGAATCACTTGGCTATAAATCAAACACTCAAAGATTAGCTGATATTGCTGCTAAATATTTATTTTATGTTTCTGTTAGTGTCGCCCTAATTACTTGGTTAATTTGGGGGTTAGTTGGTGCTAGTGGAGATATGATCTTAGAAAGAATTGTAACAGTAATTGTTATTACATGTCCTCATGCTTTAGGAGTTGCGATTCCTCTAGTAACTTCAGTATCAACTTCATTAGCTGCTAGAAATGGTTTATTAATTAAAAACCGAAATGCGTTTGAAAATGCTAATAAAATAAACCATGTGATTTTTGATAAAACTGGCACTCTTACATATGGTAAATTTAGCGTTACTCAATTTATCAATTTTAATAAAGATGAACAATTAACTTTAAATATTGCTAACCAGTTAGAATCAAATTCTAATCATCCTCTTGCCAAGGGTATTGTTGACTTCACAAAAAATAAAGCGAAATTAATCAAAATATCAAATTTTGAAAATATTGTTGGCCAAGGAATCACTGCTACTTATAATAATGAATTAATTGGAGTTGTCTCTCCAAATTATTTAAAATTAAATAAAATTAATTATAATCATGATGAATATTTAAAATTAATTAGTGAAGGAAATACAGTCGTTTATATCTTTAAAGAAAAAGAAGTCCTAGGCTTATTATCGTTAAAAGATGAAATTAAACCTTCAGCAATTAAAGCGATTAACTCACTACATAAAATGGGAATCCATACTCATATGTTAACCGGTGATAACGAAATTGTTGCTGATTTAGTTGCGAAAGAATTAGGGATTACTTCTTATAGGCATTCTGTATTACCTCATGAGAAAAGTAACTTTATCGAAGAATTAAACAATCACGGTAATTATATCGCCATGGCGGGTGATGGAATTAATGACGCACCAGCTTTAGCGATGAGCGACTTAGGTATCGCGATTGGTGCTGGAACTGATGTGGCAATTAATACAGCTGATGTTATTTTAGTCAAATCAGATCCTAACGATATTGTAAACCTTTTAAAACTAGCTAAATCAACCAAAAGAAAAATAATTGAAAATCTTCTTTGGGCCCTAGGTTATAATGTTATTACATTACCTCTTGCTGCCGGTATCTTAGAACCCTTTGGAATAAGTATCTCACCAGCATTTGGGGCTTTATTAATGTCAGTTTCAACTGTTGTAGTTGCGTTAAATGCTAGACTTTTAAAAATTAAAAAATAAGAAAAAAACCTATAATCAAATTTATGATTATAGGTTTTTTAATATAATTATTTAAAACTTAACAACCACTCTTTGGCTTCATTAATCCATTTTCTAGCTTCGTCATACTCATTTTTAAATTCTTCATAAAATACTAACGATAAGCCGTGCGGTCCTTTTTCAAATAATGATAACTTGTTTTTTATCTTATATTTATCAAGTGATTCTTTTAATAATACGCTATTTAAATAAGAGACTACTTTATCTTCTTTAG
>JBBACV010000066.1:0-6634 GCA_041656835.1 Acholeplasmataceae bacterium
TAATGCAAGAAGCCTATGAAGGACCTGGAAGAAATATGGGCTTTGAAATATTTGAAGAAATTAATTTTGAAGAGTTAGCTTTAGAAGTTGCTGAGTCTGTTATGAAATATTTATATGCTGATAATATGGAACCAGAAGAATTGCCTGTCGTTATACATAATGGTTTTGGTGGTGTTATTTTTCATGAAGCTGTTGGTCACCCTTTAGAAACATCAAGTGTTTCAAAAGGATTATCACCTTTTGTAAATAAAATTGGTGAAAAAGTTGCTTCAGAAAAAGTTACTGCTTATGATAATGGTGATGAAGATAATCAGTGGGGAAGAACTACTTTTGATGATGAAGGTTATAAAACAAAGAAAAATCTTTTAATTGAAAAAGGAATTTTAAAAGGTTATCTATCAGATTACCGAAGTGGGAAAAGAATGAATTATGACTCAACTCACTCAGGAAGACGTGAAAGCTATAAATATCCGCCAACCGCTAGAATGAATACTACCTATATTGAAAATGGAACCGATAAATTTGAAGATATTATCAAAGATACTAAATACGGTTTATTCGCTAAAAAACTAGGCGGTGGAACTGTCAATCCCGCTACAGGTGAATTTAATTTCGCTGTGATGGAAGGTTATATGATTAAAGACGGTAAAATAGATAAACCTGTAAGAGGAGCAATGTTAATCGGTCACGGGGCTGAAACTATTAAACTAATTGACCGAGTAGCTGATAATAAATCTTATGGTCAGGGCATGTGTGGGGCAGGATCAGGTTCAATTCCTGTTGATGTTGGTCAACCAACAATTAGAGTATCTAAAATGGTTGTTGGTGGTCAAGGAGGAGCAAAGTAATGGAACAAAAATGGATTAAATTAGGACTTGACTTAGGTTTTAGTGATGTTGAGATATATTTAACAAATAATAAAGAACTATCAATTGAAGTTTACCAAGGTAAAGTTGAATCACTAACAACATCAAATGTAAAAAAAGCAATCATCAAAGGAATTTATGATGAAAAGTTAGTAAGAGCTTCAACTGAAAACTTATCAGATGATAATGTTTTAAAAATATTTATGAATTTAAAAGAAAATGCGAAAGCTTTAACGGTTAAAGAACCAGCAATCATTTTTGAAGGATCAAAAGAATATCCTAAAATTAAAGAAAATGACTTTGATTTTAATCAAGTTACAATGGATGATAAAATTAATTATTTAATCGCACTTGAAAAAAACATTTTAAAAGAAGAAAAAGTAAAACAAGTAGAATCTACTTATTATGGTGAAAACTATGGTGAAACTAAAATAATTAATTCAAAAGGATTAAACCTATTTAAAAAACATAACTTTGCTTATTCATATGCATATGCTATTTTTGAAGATAAGGGTGAAGTTAACGTTGGTTTTGATATTAAGTTAATTAAAGAGTTTAATGAATTAGATCCAAATAAAGAAGCTCTCAACACGATTAATGATGGCTTAAGTAAGTTAGGTGGTATAAGCCTTAAAACCGGCAAATATGAAACAGTTTTTTCTTCAAAAACATTTACCGAAATGTTAAGTGTTTTCCAAAACTTATTTTCAGGTGAAGAAGCTTATCGAAACCTAACTTACTTTAAAGATAAAAAGGGTGAAAAGATTGCTTCTAGCAATGTAACTTTATGGGACGATCCTTTAAATGAATTAGCTCCCTTCCAGCATTCATTTGATGATGAAGGTGTAGCCTCATTTCCTAAAAAGATAATTGATAAAGGAGTTTTCACGGGATTTTTACATGACCTTAAAACTGCTAGTCTATTTAAAGAAACTCCAACTGGTAATTCATTTAGTGGAAGAATTAGTCCGGCAACACTTTATTTAGAACCTGGTAATAAATCATTTGACGATTTATTAAAAGAAATTAAAAATGGTTTTTACGTTAAAGACTTAGTTGGTCTTCATGCTGGTGTTAATACATCTAGTGGTGATTTTTCCCTTCAAGCATCCGGTAACTACATTAAAGATGGTAAACTAGACCATGCGGTTAAAATGGTCGTTTTATCAGGGAATTGGTTTAAACTATTAAACAACATTAAAGATACGGCAAATGATTTAAAATTTGAAATCTCTGGAGTAGGCTCCCCAACGATAAACGTTGGTGATTTAACTATTTCAAGTGATGCGAAATAATTAATATAATTTATAAAGAAAGATTTTAAATCATTTAATGATTAAATTCTTTTTTTATATAGATTAATCCCAATTTAATAATTGTTAAAATAAAGAAAATAAGTTAAAAATCGTGATAAAGATGTTAACATTTTAAAATAATAAAAAAAATGATAAAATATAACTAGTAAATATTTAAAGCTAGATTACAAAAAAGGAGGCACCTTGTGGAAAAACTCACTTTAATAATTGATACTGAAGATAAAGTTATCAATGATATTAATAAAGCCCACGAAAAAGTTTTATCTTTAAAAAAAGAAAGCGAAGAGAAAGCTTTATTAAAGATAAAAGAATTAGAAAGTGATTTAAATAACTATCTTTTAAGTGAAGAAAAAAAATTAGATGAAAGTCTTAAAAAAATTAATCTTAAATTAGAAAAAGATAAGTTAGAATTAGCTAAAAAAAGTCAAAAAGATTATCAAAAGATTATTGATAATTATTATAAAAAATTAAAAAACGAGGTTTTATTATAATGATTGTCAAAATGAAAAGAGCTAAACTAATCTTTTTAGAAAAAGAGTTAAATAAAGTTTTACCATTACTACAATTAAACTCTATTTTTATGCTTGATGAAATTCATTATTCTAACCAAAATCAAAATGAACATTTAGTTAAAACTAATAAAGCTATTACTATTTTAGAAAGATATTTAACTAAAAAAGGTTTTGGTAATAATAATGTTGTTGATGAAAAAACTTTTTTATCAATAAATCAAGATTCATATAATTTATTAGATGAAATTATCTCAAAAGATGATTTATTAACTAATAAAGAAAATGAAAGATTAGATTTTTCAAATAAATTAAATGAACTTATTCCCTATAAAGATATTAAAATTCCTTTTAATAAATTATTAAATAGACCTTATGTAAACTACTATATCGGTAAGATTAAAACTGAAAAAGAAGAATCTTTTTTAGGTAGTATTCAAAGTTTAAACTTAAGTTATGAAATCATTAGTAGAGAAGATGAATTAACCTATCTATTTATTGGGATATTAAAAGAAGATGACCATAAATTAAATGAATTAATGGATAGTAGTGGTTTTAATCAAGATGTGATTAGAAACTTAAATCAACGAAACGAATTAATTATTAAATATTATGAGGAAGAAATAAATAAATTGAATAATGAAATTAATACGCTTAATTCATTTTTTAAAGAAAAAGTAAATGAAATTGGTCGTTTAAAATTACTATACGATCAATTAAGTGCGAAAGAATTAAGAAGTAACATCGTTCCTAAAAAAACTAAAGATACTTATTATTTAGAAGGTTGGATTAGAGAAGATAGTATTAAATCATTAGATAAGTTATTTAAACAAGAAAAAATTCCTTACGAAATTGATTTAAGAGATCCACTTGAAGATGAATTAGTACCAACTGCATTAAAAAACAATAAATTTGTTAAACCATTTGAAAATATTACGAATGAGTTTTCAGTTCCTAATTATAAAGAATTAGATCCAAACCCGATTATGTCATTTTGGTACTGGATAATCTTTGGGATTATGATGGGTGATGTTGGTTATGGTTTATTAATGATTATAATCTTTGGATCATTATCAAAGTTTGGTAAACTAAAAGGAACATTAAAAGACTTAGTTAAAGTGTTTATGTTATCAGGAATTACCGCCACCATGGCAGGATTCTTATTTGGCTCCTTTTTAGGTTTTGATTTACCCTATGAACCAGTAATTGATATTATTAATGATCCAATTCCAATGTTAATAATTTCGATTGTTATTGGGGTAATCCATCTGATTACCGCATTAATCATGAAACTTATTTTATCGATTAAACAAAAAGATATTTTAACCGGACTTAATGATGCCGTCTCTTGGATCTTAATATTAATCGGTATATCATTATTAGCACTAGGAATGGTTTTAACTGATGAAGGATTTAAGGAAATCTTAAACATTTCAGGAATGGTTTTATCAGGGATTGGTGTTTTATTAATTATTGTCTTAAGTGGAAGAGATACTAAAAGTATTTTTGGTAAGTTTACCAGTGCTTTTGGTGGACTTTATAACTCAACATCATACTTATCCGATGTATTAAGTTATTCAAGAATCTTAGCACTCGCTTTATCAAGTGGAGTAATCGCGATGACATTTAATATCTTAGGTGATTTAGTTTGGCATAGTATTCCTATCTTAGGAATATTACTAGGATTAATTGTTTATATTATCGGCCATGTATTTAATTTTGTTATGGGATTATTAAGTGCTTATGTTCATACCGGAAGACTTCAATATTTAGAGTTTTACGGGAAATTTTATGAAGGTGGGGGTTATTTATATAAACCCTTTAATGTAGATTTAAAATATTTATATAAAATAGAATTAGAAGAAAAAGAAAGTTTAGGAGGAAAATAAAATGCCATTTGTATCAATGGAATTTAACGGCTTAGTATGGGCATTAATGGGAGTTGCGTTATCAGCAGGATTAGCAGGAATTGGATCAGCAATGGGAGTTGCGATTGCAGGTAAAGCTGCAACCGGAGTTTTATCAGAAAAGCCTGATTTATTTGGTAGAGTCTTATTACTACAAGCCTTACCAGGAACTCAAGGAATTTACGGATTTTTATTTGCTGTATTACTATTAGTCCAATTAGGATGGTTAACAGGTAATCCAACTGCATTAACTCAAGATGAAGGTCTTCAATATTTTGCCGCAGCAATGCCGATTGCGCTTGCAGGATTAGTATCAGGAATTTATCAAGGTAAAATCGCTGCTACATCAATTTATATGACCGGTAAAAGAGCTGAGTTATCAGTTAGAGGGATTACAATGACCGCATTAGTTGAAACATATGCGATCCTTGCTTTATTAGTTTCAATCTTAATGTGGACTCAACTACCTTAATATATGATGGAAAAAACTTTAAAAGATTTAATCTTAGAAAAAGGGAAAGACGAAACTAAAGTTATTTTAGATGAAGGTAAGCTTGCCGCTAAATCCCTTTATGATAATTTAATCAATGAAAACAAAAAACAATTAGAAAATAAAAAAGCGAAAAAACTAAATGAATTTAACAGCACTTTAAATTTAGCTAAAAATAATGCTAAAAGAAGTCTAGTTGAAGAAACATCTAAAATAAAACAAGACTTAATTGAAAGCGTCTTTATAAATTTAAAAGAATATTTATTAAACTTAAATGATAAAGAACTTTTTAACTATATCTTAAATAAAATTAAAAGTGTTAATTTAAATAAAGATGAAATAATCTCTGTTAATAAAAATGATTATGAAAAATACAAAAAAGTTTTATCAACTAAAAAAGGTAAGCTAATTGATTGTGATTTATTAAACCAAAAATTAGGTGATAACTATCAAATTAAATTAACCAACGAAGAAGCATCTATTAACAATGGTTTTCTTTTAATGGGCAAAGACTTTGATTATAACTTTTCATTTGATGAGTCATTAGAATTACTTCAAAACAAATATGAAAAAATAATATATGAGGATTTAAAATAATAATGGAATTAACTTATTTAAATGGCGTAATTCAAGCAAAATATAGTGACCTTTTTAATCCTGCCATTTTAAATAATTTTAAAGGATTAACTAAAAATAGTTATTTAAGTCTTTTAGATGATTATAATTATGGAATTAGTGAAAAAAATGATTTTGAAAAAATCATGCTTGAAGCCGAGTTAAAACATAAACAATTTCTAGAAAGCATTTTAAATAAAAATCATTTAGTTTATAAAGTACTATATAAAAATTTTGATCATATCTTTTTAGCTAATTTAATTAAATCATTTGTTTTAAAGATACCTTATGAAAGATTAATTAAAAACTTATCTACCTTTAATGAAAAAGCTTTTGAAGACTATGTCTTTTTAAATATTGACACCCTTATTAGTTTAGAAGAAAAAGTCTTTATTGATAATTTATTAAATGTCTCTAAAGGTAAAGACCCTAAAACAATTAGTGATATTGTTTATCGGGTTTTAAATGAAGAAATATCTAATCACTTAAAAACTAATGATAAAGCGATCATTTGGTATCAACAATTAGATAATACTATTAATAATATTTTAACATTAATAAGAACTAAAAGATTTAATGAAGATATTAATTATTTAAAAGATAACTATATTAAAGATTCATTAATTGAGGTTGATTATTTATTACCTTATTATAATCTTAATAGTCAATCATTGGGTGAATATTTAAGCATTCATTTTAATCAAGATATAAAAAAATATTTCAATCTATCTTATGATAATATTAATTTAAATGATTTATCAAATTATTTTAATCAGTACTTAATTAATAATATTAATCCCTTTAATTATGATTTTGATACGTTAGGTCCATTAATTGATTTAACTTTAAAAAAACGACAAGAAATAATAAATTTAAAACAAATTTATTATGATTTAGGTGAAATATGAATAATGATTTAATCGCATTAACT
>JBBACV010000067.1:0-6628 GCA_041656835.1 Acholeplasmataceae bacterium
ATTGACATTTACACCTTTGGAAGAATAAAGGCCATAATACCTAATGGTTTTAAATTCACGATTGGGAATATGAATAATTAGCTTTTTAATAAATTCATATACATGCTCAGTAACAATAACCCGCCCTTCTTTTTCTTCGTCAGGCAGATGATCATCTTCATGTGGCTCATAATAATATTCTACCATATCTTCATAAGTAAGAATAATTCTTGATTGAGCCATAGCGGGTCTACCCGTATATCTTAAAACATAATCAACTAATTTTTTATGGTCTTTAAAATCATCTGACTTATTTGGCGCGTGAACATAAAATCCTTGGTCATTTTCTTTATAGAGTTGACATTTTTCTTGATAAAACCCATTCCCAAGTTCCTTATGAAGTAAATCTAATAATGATTTCATGAAAGATTTTCTTAATAACTCATAATTAAAGTGTTTCATTACTTTAAAAATACCAAGTTTATCAATCATTCCTTCAGATATTAAACAATGAATATGAGCATTGAAATTAAGAGCACGCCCAAAAGTATGTAAAACAAGAATATATCCGGCTTGATAATCTTTAATCCGGCCTTGTCTTTTAAATAAATATTTTAAAGTTTCATTAACCGCTTCAAATAGTAAACTTAATCGTCTACGATCACTCCTAAAGTAATGTTGAATAGATTTAGGAATAGTAAAAGTAATGTGGCGGTGTGAACAATTAAGTAAGACGTTATTAACTGTAAGACTTCTCGCCTTAGCATATTTAACACCACAAGAATTACAAAACCTTGATTTACAAGTGTTAAAAGCAATCCAGAAATTAGAACAATTAGGACAATCATAAAAAGAATAACTAAGTTCAGGTGTTCGACAAAGCAACATTCTATTAACATTATCAAAAACATCATCTCTAATATTAAGATGAGAATTATCTTTTAAAAAGGGATCCCAGAAATCTCTAAAAATATCAACTATAGTATAACCCTTATTATTAGCTCTTAAATTAGTGTGTTTCAAATAATGATTAACTAAATTGTTAGGAACATTTATTTCCATAGTTACCACCTATGGTAATTATATAACAAAAAACCCAAGATTAAACTTGAGTTTTAATTAAAGGGCGATTTTATCGCCTTATTTTTATTATCTAGGAAAGTTCGTCTTTTCTAGATAATTAAAAAATATGTTAAAACATACTTACTATTAATCATTTCTTTTACTTTGATAAGTTGTGGCATAGACACATCAAATTGGCCTAGATTATCACTTCCTTTTGAAGAAAATAAACTAATTAAAGTAACAATCAATTTTGATAAAAAACCTTATGGATCAGATAGTGAAAGTATGTCTGATTACTTAGAAATAACTAATAATGATATTTTAAAAGATATTTATATTCAACTTTAAGCAGTACTATATCAAGAAAAAAAGGAATCTAAAATAAATAATGATGAGTATTGGATTAGAATAAACTTGATATTGTTTTATATTGAAGACGAAGTAACTAAAGAATATGAAATTACTTTTTATAGTTATAGTGTTACAGAAGGATATTTAGTATTAGATAATAGTGATATTCATTACCATCCTGGAGATTTTGTAAGTATATTTTATGAATATTATTTAACTATTTAAAAGTTAAACATTTAAAATAGACCCGTAGTAATGATATACTATTACTACGGGTGATTTTATGAATATTAATAAAAGTAAGTTTACATCATGTTTATTTAAAGTTCCAATCTTTTCACATTTAACAGAAGAAGAACAAAAAGGTATTGTTGAACTAGTTAGAGTTAAAAAACTTAAAAAAGGTGAGACATTATACAATGCTGGTGATGAAGGTTCTTTTCTTTATGTTGTTCATGAAGGAAAGGTTAAAATATCAAGATATACAGAAGAAGGAAACGAACAAGTCTTAAGAGTGTTATCTACAGGTGACTTTGCAGGTGATCAAGCATTATTTACTAATAACTTAGCTGATGATTTCGCAATCACACTTGAAGATAGTATGGTTTGTGTACTAGATGGCGCTGAACTAAAAAAACATATGATAAAAAAGCCAGAAATATCAGTTAGAATAATTTCAGAACTTAGTAAAAGATTAAGCGAGAGTGAAACTAAACTAGAAAGTTATAACTTAGATTCAGTTGGTAAAAGAGTCGCACAATCAATTCTTAAATTAAGTCAAGGTAGTAATACTTTTGACCTACCTATTTCTAAATTAGACTGGGCGTCTATTTTAGGGATGAGTAGTGAGACTTTAAGTAGAAAGTTAAGTCAGTTTAAAAAGGACGGTTTAATTGATTTAAAGGGACAAAGAGGAATTATAATAAGCGATAAAGTTAAATTAAATGAAATTTTATAAACATTTAAAGAAAAATTTGACCTAGGTCAATTTTTTTTTAGATATTTCTTGTTATTATTATGTTGTAGCAAGAAAAGAGGCGTTATAAATGAAAGAGTATATTAAAGAAAATAAGGATATATTAAAACAATTAGAACTATTTGTTCCAATTGTTAATAAAGTACATGGTAAAAATCATCCTGAATTTAGTGATGTTAAAAGTAATTATGAAATTATTAATAATAAATTAAATAATAATGATTTTAATTTGAGTAATGAATTTTCTAATTTAAAAGCAGTTACAAATAATTATGAAATACCAAGTGATGTCTGTGAAAGTTATGAAGCAGTTTATAATATGTTAGAAAAATTAGATAATTCATTTAATAAGAGGTAATAAATATGCAAAGATTAATATTAAGACATAAGAATGAAATATCGTTTGTTAGCTTGTTTTTAATTGTTAGTGCATTTATATCTCATTATTTGTTCAATAATGTATTAATCGCTGAAATAGCCCTAATAATAGCATCAATCATCGGTATTATCCCAATAGCAATTCAAGCATATCAATCTTTAAGGGTAAAAGTTGTAAGTATTGATGTTTTAGTAACAATTGCTGTTATTGGTGCATTTTTAATTAAAAACTTTGAAGAATCAGCAATTGTTACCTTTCTATTCTTATTTGGAAGTTACTTAGAACAAAGAACACTAAATAAAACAAGATCTGCAATAAAAGAACTAACTGAGATGGCACCTGATGTAGCTTATAAATTAATGGCAGATAACGAGTTTCATGAAGTAGATATTGATGATGTAGATATTAATGATACTTTATTAGTAAGAACAGGTGCTAAAGTACCTGTAGATGGTAAGGTTATTAGTGGTAATGGTTATATTAATGAAGCTAGTATTACTGGAGAGTCTGTTCCTGTTAAAAAGGAAATAAATTCATATGTTTATGCAGGCACTATCTTAGAAAATGGTACGATCGAAATTATTGCTGAAAAAGTTGGTGAAGACACAACTTTTGGTAAAATAATTGAGCTTGTTGAAGAAGCTCAAGATTCTAAATCTCAAACTGAAAAGTTTATCGATAGATTTTCTAAGTACTATACACCTTTAGTGTTGTTAATAGGAATAATAGTTTATTTAATTTGGCGTGATATTGAACTAGCAATAACAGTTTTAGTCCTTGGTTGTCCTGGAGCATTAGTAATAGGAGTTCCTGTCTCAAATGTTGCTGGTATTGGTAATGGTGCAAGACACGGTATATTATTAAAGGGTAGTGAAGTTATTAATGATTTTAGTAAGGTTGATGTCTTTGTTTTTGATAAGACGGGTACACTTACTGTTGGTAGTCCAGTAGTTAGTAGTGTTAAGTCATATTCAAACAATTATGATAAACATTTAAGTTATTTAAAAGCCGTTGAAAAGGAATCAGACCACCCCCTCGCAAAAGCAATCGTTAATTATATAGATAATGATAATAATAACTTAAAAGTTGAAGATACTAAAGTTGTTAAAGGGGGCGGAATTACTGCAAGCATTAATAAAGATAGAATTGTTGTTGGTAATATTAAATTAATGGAAAGTGAAAAGATCGAAATTACAAATGATATGTTTAGTTATATTAAACATTTAGAAAGTGAAGGTAGTTCACTTGTAATTACTGCAGTTAATGAAAAGATAGTAATTATTATGGGAATTAAAGATCAAATAAGAAGTGATGTAAAAGAAGAAATAACAAGACTAAAAAGACTAGGAGTTAAAGAGTTAATCGTCTTATCAGGTGATAATCAAGCCTCAGTTGACGTTGTTTCAAAAGAATTAGGTCTAACTAAAGCATATGGTAATATGCTCCCAGAAGACAAACAAGCATATATTAAAGACTTACAAGAACAAGGGTTGAAGGTTGCTTTTGTTGGTGATGGAGTTAATGATGCACCATCACTGGCAACAGCTAACATCGGAATTGCAATGGGTAGTGGCACTGATGTTGCAATTGAGACAAGTGATGTTGTTTTAATTGATTCAAAATTTAGTAAATTAAACCATGCACTTGGCCTTACAAAGTCAATTGTTAGAAACATGTGGCAAAACATTATAATTGCACTCCTAGTAGTAGCAATATTAATAATAAGCCTACTTACAAGTGATTGGATGAATATGTCAATTGGAATGTTAGTTCATGAAGGTAGTATACTAGTAGTAATTATTAATGGAATGAGATTATTAAAATATAAATTAAGAAAATAAAGGAGAGATTTTATATGAAAAAAGCAACATTAAGTTTAGAAACATTAACATGTCCGTCATGTTTACAAAAGATCAATAATGCTGTAAAAGGATTAGAAGGAATTGATAAAGACAGTGTCAATGTAATGTTTAATTCAAGTAAGGTAAAAGTTGATTTTGATGAAACTAAAATATCAGTAGATGATATTGCAAATTCAATTGATAAACTTGGATATGAAGTTAAAAAAGTACAAGTTAAATAATAGATAATAAAAACAGTTCATTATTGAGCTGTTTTTATTATCTATATAAAGCACATTACTTTTAAATAACAAAATAACTATATATAATATATGAAGTATACTTTATATATTAAAGGAGGTTTATATGTCTAAATTAACATCAAAATGTATTTTAAATGTAAAAAGTATTTTAGAAGTATTTGGAGGTAAATGGGTTTTACTTGTAATTGGTGAAATAATGACTGGTAAACACCGATTTAATGAAATTGTAGAATCACTGGGTATTACACCTAGAAAATTATCTGAAGTATTAAAACATCTTGAAAATGAAGGTGTAGTTAATAGAATAGTAAAAGATGAAACACCAGTCTTAATTGAATATCATTTAACTAAAAAAGGATTAGATTTTGAAGAAGTTATTATTGCAATTAGATCTTGGGGTGAAGTATGGGTAAAAGAGGAGGAAGAATTATGAAAGATATGGCTTGTGATATCGAAACAGGTTTATGCAAAACAACTAATGATGAGAATATTCAACCAGAAATAAAAGTAGGGGAGTTTATTATGGATAAAGATTTAGAATTATTTTATTTTACTGATCCAATTTGTTCGGCATGTTATATATTTGAAGATACTTTAGAAAGTTTTTTAAATAAATACCAACATGAATTTGATTATAGAGTTATTATGGGAGGATTAGTTCCGGATGAAAATTCATTTAATGATCCAAGAAATGGTATTTTTTCATCTAAAGATGTTGCAAAACATTGGTTAGAGTTCTCAAAACACTTCAATGTACCAATTAATGTAGATATGTGGGAAAATGATCCAATGAAATCTTCACTTCCACCATCATATGCCTTTAAAGTAGCAGAACTAGAAGATAAAGCAAAAGCAAACAAATTTTTAAAAAGTTTAAGAATTGCAGTATTTAAAGACGGTTTAAACATTGAAAGAAAAGAACTTATTTTAAAGTTAGCTAATAAACATGGCTTAAACGGTAAATATATAGTAGATAATATGGATACTTTAGGAAAAAAACTCTTTTTAGAAGAAATTTCTTGGATGCAAAAACTAGGAGTAAGAGGATTTCCAGCATTAGTTATTAGAAACAAAGATCGTTATTTATCAACTGCAGGTATTATAAGTAGTGATACATTAGAAAAGTTTTATGCTAGAGCTAAAACTCTTGCATAACTTATTGTATAAAATTTAAGTTGTGATTGAAAATAAATAGTTATAAATGGTATAATTCGATTAAGAGTTATACCATTTTTTATGTGTTTGAAGTATTGTTGATATATGTTTGAAGTAGCATTGAGAAGGAAAGGGAACTTTTATAAAAAATCCCCATATTTTTAAATTTTAGATGAAATTATAAATTTATTAGTAACTTTAATTGAGGGTTGAATAAAGGCTACTCGATAAATATTGCCTTTTTACTAAGGGTTAAAGAAAGGCTACTCGAGATTTTAAGCCTTTTAGTGTTAGGTTAAATAAAGGCTATTCGAGATTTAGTGTTTTTGTATGTAGGGTTGAATAAAGGGTATTCGAGTTAAATTATAATGATTTGCCACTTAACGTCTATATTAAGCCGAGTTTGAATGAAATTAAATGTTCCAGATAATATAGGTTTATTATTTAATTCATCAGCTAATACAATCTCATCAATGTTCCTATTTGATAAATGAATACATAATAATAAATTATCTCTATCTTTTGCAATAATTAAATTAAATATTTCTTTTAAATCAACATCCTCTTTATTTTTGAGTTGTCTTAGTTTGCTCATTAATAAGGGGATGTTTTTTTCATA